>DASXQM010000191.1:0-37216 GCA_036507195.1 Pyrinomonadaceae bacterium
CGGGTAGAGATTCAAGAAGAGAACCAGTCAATACACAACTGAGCGCGGTAGTCCTGGATGCTGCCACCCAACTGAAAAGCGCCGCTCAACTACAGAACCGTGAGCGGTAGCGACCGGATGCTGCCACTCAACCGGCCACCCACTTCCAGGAAGTTATGCGTTGCAAGTAATCCGGCATCAAGCAGAACGCCTCGCTTACTAACAAAGCTCGAAGTTGCTACTGATGCAGAATTCATATTCCGTTTTGTATGATCGAGGTGAACCTTTACCTTGACTAAAGTTGAGTGGCAGGATCCGGTCGCTACCGCTCACGGTTCTGTAGTTGAGCGGCGCTTTTCAGTTGTTGCGCGGATGCTCGCTTAAAGAGTAGGCTAACCGACTGAGTGGCTGTTCATTCAGCCAACAAATAGCAGTCAGCAATCAGCAGTCAGCAATCGAATATGCGTTCAGCTCGTTCACTTAATTCCGACCGTCCCGTAGTCGCTGATAAACGCGAAGCAATTCTGCGCGCGGCTATCAGCGTCTTCGCTCATAACGGTTATTTCAACTCCAAGGTTGCTGACATTGCCAGCGCGGCCGGCGTGGCCGACGGCACCGTTTATCTCTACTTCAAGAGTAAGGAGGAGATTCTTCATTCCATCTTCGATCGCAGCATGGAAGAGGCCATCACCGCCGGGAAAAAACAGCTCGAACAAACCAACGACCCGCGCGAAAAACTACGCCGTATCGCGCTGCTGCATCTCGAGCGACTCGGCGCCGACCGCGATCTTGCAGTTGTATTCCAGGTCGAATTGCGTGGCTCAACAAAATTCATGGAGGAATTTTCCGCAGCCGGCTTCGCTGAATACCTCAATCTTATTCGTTCCACTTTTGAAGAAGGCCAGCGCGCTGGTGTGTTTCGTGCGGAACTGAATGCCAAAGTTGTGGCGAAGATACTCTTCGGCGCTCTGGACGAAATGGCCACCAACTGGATTCTTTCCAAACGCCGCTACAAGTTGGCGCCAATGGCAGACCAGGTGCTCGATATTTTCCTCAATGGAGTTAACGCGAAGTGAATGAAATCACTGAAACGTCGACCGCCCTGGTGGATTCAGAGGGGGATTCAGAGGTGGCGTCTGTGGAAGCAGCCAAACGCGTGCCATTGAATCCCGATGAACCAACTACGCTCGTCGAGGTGTTCGAGTGTGTCGCTCGCCTTCATCCGAGACCTGACATGCTCAACTACAAGCGCGATGGCCGCTGGCTGGCAATCTCTTCAGACGAGATGCTGAGACGCGCGCGCTATATCGCCGGCGGCCTGTATTCGCTGGGAGTCAGGCATGGCGATCGCGTTGCGATTCTTTCCGAGAGCAGGCCCGAGTGGACATTGACCGATGCAGGCTGTTCGTTTGCAACGGCGATTAATGTTCCCATCTATCCCACGCTGACACCGCCTCAAGTCCGCTACATTTTGAAGGACTCCGGTGCCCGCGTGCTCGTGCTTCAGAATGAGGAGAAGTTTGTTCAGATTCGCGAAATACTTTCGCAGTGCCCGGCTGTCGAGCAACTGGTCTTCTTCGAGAAACCGGCTGAGGGAATGCCAGGAATGTCCCTGGCTGAACTGGAAAAGCGAGGCCGAGAATTAGAAGAACAGCAACCAGACCTCATTACCAAAATCGCGCACCAGGTCAAACCGAATGAGTTAGCAACGATCATCTATACCTCCGGCACAACCGGCGAGCCGAAAGGCGTCATGCTCACGCATTCAAACCTCGTTTCCAACATGATCGACGCCTCGAGTCATTTTTCGTTTAGCAATGACGACGTCGCGCTTTCCGTGCTTCCTCTGTCGCATATTTTTGAACGCCAGGCGATGTACATGTATCTGTATCACGGCGTGGCTGTCTACTACGCCGAATCCCTGGAAATGATGGGACCAAACTTACGCGAAGTTCGGCCCACAATTCTGGTAGGAGTACCCCGTATCTTTGAGAAGATATACGCGCGTATCAGAGAAAGGGTCGCCGCAAAGGGGAGAATACATTTCGCCCTGCTTTCCTGGGCGGTCTCCGTGGCGACGGACTATGGGAAGTTCATGGTTAAAGGAAAGCGAATGCCGGGTTTGTTGGCACTCAAACGCGGGCTGGCCAGCCGGCTGGTGTTTTCCAAGTGGCGCGAAGCTTTTGGAGGTCATATTCGAGTGCTCGTGTCGGGGGGAGCTGCCTTGCCCGAGGAGCTGGGTTACATGTACCTCGGCGCCGGGATACCGATACTTCAAGGTTATGGTCTGACCGAAACTTCACCCGGGATCACTTCCTGTACCCTGGCAACAAACCGTATTGGGACTGTAGGAAGGCCGATCCCCAATGTCGAAATCCGAATCGCAGCCGATGGTGAAGTAGAAACTCGTGGTCCAAACGTAATGCAGGGCTATTACAACAAGCCCCAAGAAACTCGCGCTGTGTTTACTGACGATGGTTGGTTCAAAACCGGCGACATTGGAACCATAGATGAAGATGGGTTTCTCCGGATTACCGATCGCAAGAAAGAACTCTTCAAAACTTCCGGCGGCAAGTACATTGCCCCCCAGCCGATCGAGCAGATGCTCAAAGGGTCGCGTTTTGTAAACCAGGTAGTACTGATCGGCAACGGCCGCAAGTTTCCTGCCGCGCTCATCGTGCCTGACTGGGAGCGCGTTGAATCCTACGCCCAACTTAAGGGCCTCAAGGCTAGTAACCACGCTGAGCTATGCAAACATCCGCGCATCATCGATCTGTTCGAACGCCAGATTGCCGGACTTACGACGGACCTGGCCCAGTTTGAACGTGTTAAGAAAGTTGCCCTGCTGGAAAATGAATTGACTATCGAGGGTGGGGAATTAACTCCGACCTTGAAGGTGAAGCGGCGCGTGGTGGACGATAAGTATCGCAAAGTGATCGACGCACTCTACGCCGAAGCGGAACAGTAGGGTCCGTGACTCGATTAGGGCCACGTGTTTGTCATTCCGATGCGAAAGTGATCAAGGATTCTTTCAGCCGCTGCCTTGGCGGCCTGATTCAGATAGTAGTCACCATAGACGCCTGAAGTTTTCGGGCTCACAATGACGCCCCGGTTCCGATAAGCCCCCGGATAAGTCCTCCCTGATGTGACTTGCTTCGCGGTAGTAGGAGCCATAACCAGGTAGTGAATTTCGACGTTGTACGGATTGTCATTAGCTCCGGCCCGACCGCTAAAGGTATCAGGAACCAATTGGAGCCAAACTACATAAGCCTCCTTCTCAGCCTTTGCGCGGCGAATCGCGTCGCCACGTCCGATGTCGCGCGTCGCTATCTCCACGTTAACTGAAGCGGGATCGTCAAGCCGGTCCGCACAAGTGCGCAGAACGCCGCTCGAGACGTACAAAGGAATTCTTGAAAAGTCGCCATACCTGTCCATTCCGATAATAAAAGTCAATGCCGGCTTTGGCTTCTCGGCGGGCTTGTTCGGCGTCGGTGTTGGCTCAGGCGTTGAGACAGGAAGGGGAGTTGATTTCCGCACACGCCGGCCAGACTGCGCTACAGCCGCTGAGACGCTGCTCAGCACGAGTGCGGTACAGAGGCTAAAGCGCAGGGCGCTTGAGATTGGCAAGCGGATCATCGGGTGTGTCCTTTCGAACATAAATGCGGGAGGGTATGTGCATTTGCAGGGCAGCAAGAATTTTATCCGCCGCGGCCCGAGCGGCTTCATTAAATGCACGATCGCCGTTGACGCCGGTAGTTCTCGGACTGGTAATGACACCCCTGCGAGGATAGGTAGATCCTGAAGTGACCAGCTTGGCGGTGGTCGGAGCAAAGACCAGGTACTCGATATAGGCGTTGTTGGGGGTTCCAGTCGGATTGGAACTCATCTCATCTGCCCGAACCTGCAACCAGACAACATAAGTGTCTTTTTCCGTCTTGGCCCGATTTATTGCCTCAATGCGACGCATCGGACGTTGAGCCAGTTCAACTTTTACTGACAGTGGCTCATCAAGCCGTTCCGCACAACTGCGCAGCACACCGGTGTACGTATTCAAAGAGATCCCTGTGAAACCGTCGGGCCGTTCCATACCCAGAACAAGTTTCAGGACCGGCTTCGAGTTTTCCGGTGTCGCGGCAGACGGTGGCGTTGGTTCAGGCAGCGGGACAGGCGCCGGCGTCGGGTTTTTTACTCGCCTACCCGATTGTGCCACCGCAGTCGATACGCAACTCAAGGTGAAGGTTATGGCGAAGGCGACAGCGAGGATGCGGAGATGCGATGAACCGTTTGGCATACTTCATTCCTTACGATTTAAGTCGATCATTTGACAGCATTGTAGCACCGCACTGCCGGATCTAAGACCTGTTTGGTAAACTGCCCGCGAGTTTCACTTCCCATCACAATCCGGGAGGCCAGGAGCCAGTGCCTTCATTGATCATTACGAAAGTCCGCGAGCAAGCGCGTGGTGTGCGCTCTTTCGATCTCATGCCTGAGAGTGCGGGCGCGAAGCATGGCGTTGCTTTTGTGCCGGGCCAGGTTGCAGTGTTGTCAGTCGCTGGTGAAGCGCCGGCGTATTTCGCGTTTGCGAGCGCGCCCGAAGATGCCGAGCTGGAGGTGCTGGTGAAACAAAAGCTGGGCGCAAGTAATCTGATCTTCGACCTGAAAGCGGGTGAGCGGATTGAGTTGTTGGAAGTTGCCGGCCATGGCTTCACTCTCGACGAGCAGAGAGGCAAAGACCTCGTGTTTGTGGCGATGGGGACAGGCGTGGCGCCATTGCGCTCCGCACTGCGACATGTGCTTAAGCGTAAAGAAGAATTTGGCCAGTTGGTTGTGCTCTATGGCGCGCGCACGCCCGATGACTTTTGCTTTCGCGACGAGACGGATGGATGGGAGGATGCCGGCGTGGAGTTGCGCCAGGTTGTTTCAAGACCCGACGGCCACGACTGGTCGGGTCCAACCGGTTACGTTCAATCACTGCTGGATCACGTGCTACCGAATCTTAAGTCACCGGTCGCGCTCATCTGCGGCTCGCTGGAGATGATCGAGCAAACTCGCGACCGCCTTGGCCGGATGGGGTTTAACCCAGACGAGATACTGACCAACTATTAGAGCCTTCAGAACTGCACCGAATGTTAACCGGTACTGATGCGGCTTCAATTTTTATCAGGTCTCTCTCGCGTTTGCGCTTCCGCTCCTTTGTCTTCAGCATGAACGGCACTGCAGCGCCAAACAAATACAGAACCAGGTAGCGACCGGGTCCAGTAGCAATAAGCTCACTTCTAATGATCACGGACCAGGTCGCTACTGCTCCCGGTTCCGTATTCGTCGACCCACGATGCTGAGCATCCCGGAAGCGACCAGGTCGCTACCGCTCCCGGTTCTGATTTAGTTGCCATCAAAAACGGATATCCAGTTTTCTTACAGTACTTTTTGTTCTTGCGTTATGATTCCAGAAATAAATCTTCAGTTGTTTCCCGAGGAGAATAGAGATGCCTTCTAACTACAAGACCAGCAGCTGCTCTCGATCTCTATCGTTCATCATCGTTGCGGGTATCCTCCTTTCCAACCCGTCAAGTTTGTGGTTTCGCGTCAGTGCGCAAACTGCCGCCGGCAAAGTTCCGCTGACGCACGAGACGATGTGGATGATGAAGCGTGTCGGCGCACCGAGCCCGAGTTCCGACGGCAAGTGGGTCGTGTTCTCGTTAGTCGAACCCGCTTATGATGAAAAGGATCAGGTTTCCGATTTGTGGATTGTTCCGGCGGACGGGAGCGCGAAGCCGCGGCGGCTGACGTTCAGCAAAAGCGGCGAGAGTGGCGCAGCCTGGAGCCCTGATAGTCAGCGGCTGGCGTTTTCAGCCAAACGCGAGGGCGACGATGTAAACCAGATTTATGTGCTCGACGTTGCAGACGGTGGCGAGGCGGTGCGTGTTACTTCGCTTTCTACCGGCGCACGTTCGCCTCAATGGCGGCCTGACGGGAAAGCGCTCCTTTTCACGAGTACAGTTTTTCCCGGCGCCGCCGATGAGGAAGCAAACAAGAAAATCGCCGCCGAGCGCAAGGCGATGAAGTATAAAGCGCGGGTTTATGAGAAGTTTCCCATTCGTAACTGGGACAAATGGATTGAAGACACGCAGTCGCATCTATTCGTTCAGAGCCTGGAGCCGGAGGCAAAAGCCAAAGACCTGCTGGCCGGAACCAAACTTATTTCCGAACGCGGGTTCGCCGGGCGCGTGCAGGATTCAGGAGAAGAATTTGACTCCATCTGGACTCCGGATGGCGAATCTGTAATCTTTGTCGCAACCACCAATAGAGATACCGCCGCTTACTCAACCACTAATTCCTCGCTCTTCAAAGTTTCAGTAACAGGTGGTGAACCGGTGCGGCTTACCGCCGGCAACGACAGTTTTAGCCGGCCGCTCTTTCGTCCCGACGGCAAAGCCCTGTATGCGATCTTCAACGTGGAAGCGAACGGCAAGGTTTATAACCTCGACCGTCTGGCAATGTTCACCTGGCCCAACCTCGGACAGCCGGTTATCCTTACCGCAAACTTCGATCGCGCGGTTGGCAGTTTCGCCCCCACACCCGACAGCAAATCGATCTACCTAACCGCCGAAGAGGCCGGCAACGAAAAGCTCTTCACGATGCCGGCGGACGGTGGCGACGTTACCCTGGCGATGGACATGACGCGCGGTGTCTATACGGGATTGAAGATACCCACGAAGGCTGCGTCAACAATTCTCATTGCCAACTGGGAAAGTGCCATGAATCCGCCGGAAGCTTTCCGGCTTGATCTGAAAACCAAAACGCAGACACCACTCACAAGCTTTAATGAGGACCGAGTTTCAAAAATCGACTGGCAACCACTGCGCCATTTTTGGTTTACCAGCAAGGCCGGAAAGCGCATTCACAACATGATTGCACTGCCGCCAAACTTCGATGAGAACAAAAAATATCCGCTGCTGGTTGTAATGCATGGCGGCCCTTACAGCATGTGGCGGGACAACTGGGGCCTACGCTGGAACTATTACCTGCTGGCGCGTCCCGGTTATGTCGTTCTGCTCACCAATTACTCCGGCTCGACGGGTTTCGGCGAAAAGTTTGCGCAGAGTATTCAGGGCGATCCGTTTGATGGGCCAGGCAAAGAGATCAATGAGGCCGCGGATGAAGCGATTCGTCTTTACCGCTTCGTTGATGGCACGCGTCAGGCAGCAGCAGGTGCAAGCTACGGCGGGCATCTGGCAAACTGGATGCAGGCCACCACCACGCGCTACAAAGCGTTGATTAGTCACGCGGGCTTGATCAATCTCGAGTCCCAATGGGGCACCAGCGACACCATCTATTCCCGTGAAGTAAGTAACGGCGGGCCGGTGTGGGAGCAGGCTCCGATCTGGCGCGAGCAGAATCCGATTCGCTTCGCCAAAAACTTTCGCACACCGATTCTGCTCTCCGTCGGCGAGAACGACTTTCGTGTTCCACTCAATCAGACTTTGGAAAATTGGAGCGTGTTGCAACGCCTGCGCATTCCCAGCCGGCTAATTGTCTGGCCCGAAGAGAACCATTGGATTAGCAAAGGCGAAGACAGCCGCTACTGGTATCAGGAAGTCTACGCCTGGCTGAAGAAATACCTGGGCGAACCCACGACGCCAACCGCCGACTGAGCCCGAGATTTTTGCAAAGTTTTTGGGGTCGTAAAATGATGTTTGCGCCCCGAGTTTTTTAGGCTCTATCGCCTTGCTGAATGAACACTCATTCAGTATTATTATTGCCCTTCTTAGCAAGGCTGGGGACTAGTTTCGAAAGAAGAGGAAGAGGACAGGCAGGAATGCCTGTCCTACTAATCATGAGAATTGAAAAAGCTGCAGTTTTAGGCGCCGGAACGATGGGGGCGCAGATCGCCGCCCACCTTGCAAACGCCGGTGTGCCGACCATCTTGCTTGATATTGCCCCGCGCGAGTTGACAGCCGAGGAGTTGGCCAAAGGTCTGACGCTGGAAACGAAGGAAGTGCGCAACCGCCTTGCGCGAGCCGGACTTGAGGCGGCCAAAAAGGCAAAGCCGGCAGCGTTCTTCACTGCTGATAAGGCCGCGCTCATAAGCATCGGTAATTTCGCAGATGACCTTGCGAAACTGAAAGACTGCGATCTGATCATCGAAGCTGTTGTCGAGAACCTGGAAATCAAAAGGGGTTTGTTTGTGCTCGTCGAGCAGCACCGGCGGCAGGGTTCAATCCTGGGGTCCAACACGAGCGGCATTCCGATTCGCCAGTTGGCTGAGGGCCGTTCGGAAGATTTCAAAGCTCATTTTCTCGGAGTCCACTTTTTCAATCCACCCCGTTACCTTCATCTCGTCGAAATAATTCGCACTGAGTGGACCAAACCGGAAGTGTCGTGCTTCCTGTACGGCTTTCTTGATCAGCGACTGGGCAAGGGAGTTGTTCCGGCGAAAGACCGGCCAAACTTTATCGCCAATCGCATCGGCACGTTCGGTGCCATGGTCACGATTAAGACGATGCTCGAGGATGGCTACTCAATCGAAGAGGTCGACAAGATCACCGGCCAGATTGTGGGCCGGCCGAAGAGCGCGACTTTCCGCACGTTTGATTTGGTTGGCTTGGATGTGTTTGGGCATGTCGTAAAGAATCTTTACGAGGCCCTACCGGATGATGACGAGCGCGAGGTTTTCAAGGCGCCTGAATTCCTGGTCGCGATGATCAGTCGCGGAATCCTGGGAAACAAAACGAAGGGCGGCTTTTATCGCAGGCAACCAGGCGAAGGCGGTACCAAGGAGATCTGGACGATAGATCATGCAACTCTCGATTACCGGCCAGCGGAGAAAGTGAAATTGCCTGCGCTCGACATGGCAAAGAACATCGAAGACCTGCCCGAGCGCGTTAAGACACTTGTGTGGGGCAAGGATCGTGTTGGGGCGTTTCTTTGGAAAACGATTTCGCGCACTTTCCGTTATGCCGCCAACCGCATCCCGGAGATTGCCGACACGATAGTCGAGGTCGATCGCGCTATGCGCTGGGGCTTCAACTGGGAACTGGGCGTGTTTGAGACCTGGGATGCCATTGGCGTAGAGAAGTCTGTGGTGCGGATGAAGGAAGAGGGTCAACCGATTCCTGCGAACGTACAAAAGTTGCTGGATGCGGGCGCGAAGTCCTTCTATAAGAAACACGATGGGCAAAAGTTTTATTTCGATTTCACCTCCGAGCAATATCTGCCGCTGTCTGACTCACCCGGCGTGATCATTCTCAAATCAGTCAAGGACCGCACCGGTGTAATTAAGAAGAATTCCGGCGCGTCGCTGATCGATATCGGCGACGGGGTGGCCTGTCTGGAGTTTCATTCAAAGATGAACGCCATTGGCGGCGATACGTTGCAGATGCTGAAGCAGTCGCTGGCCGAAGTTGAGAGGAATTTCGTGGGCCTGGTAGTCGGGAATCAGGGAGCAAACTTCAGCGTGGGCGCCAATATCATGCTGATGCTGATGGAGGCGCAGGAAGAAAACTGGGAAGAACTCGACATGATGGGCCGGGCCTTCCAAAACGCGACAATGAGTCTGCGCTATTCGCCTAAACCCGTTGTCGTCGCGCCTTTCAATCTGGTCTTTGGCGGTGGCTGTGAGATGGTTTTGCACGGCGACAGAGTACGCGCCGCGGCGGAAACCTATATCGGTTTAGTCGAGGTCGGTGTTGGAATTATTCCAGCGGGCGGCGGAACAAAGGAACTGCTGTTACGAACGCTCGATTCAATACCGAAGAATGTTGACGATGCCGATCCGTTTCCATTTGTGAAGCGAGCTTTTGAAACCATCGCACTGGCGAAAGTCGCCACCTCAGCGGAAGAGGCACGCACGCTCGGCTTCCTGGCTGAAGACGATACGATTTCGATGAATGGCGATCGTTTGATCGCTGACGCGAAAAAGGAAGTGCTGGCGCTGGCGGCAAGCGGCTACGTGCAGCCGCAACCGCGCACGGACATTCTCGCGTTAGGCAATCCCGCGCTGGCGACATTGAAGCTTGGCATCCATCAGATGAAGCGCGCCGGTTACATTTCCGATCACGACGCGTTGATTGGTGAAAAGCTGGCACGCATTCTGACCGGCGGAGACTTGAATCACCAGACGCGAGTTTCGGAGCAGTACCTGCTGGATCTTGAACGCGAAGCGTTTCTATCGTTGGCGGGAACGCGCAAGACGCAAGAGCGACTGGCGGCGATGTTGAAGACTGGGAAGCCGCTAAGGAACTAGCGGGGTTATCAGTTTTTCGTTTGGAGAGCGAACTTGAGATTATCAGTTTTACGTTTAGAAAGCGGACTTGTCCGCCCGTCGCCGGGGGACAAGTCCCCTATCTAAACAGTAGGTTGGGTTGATTTACAGGAGCTAAGATGAAAGAAGCAGTAATCGTATCAGCAGTAAGAACCGCCGTTGGCAAAGCGCCGAAAGGAACTTTGCGGAACACACGTCCGGATGAGATGGGCGGGGCAGTGATCAAGGAAGCGCTGGCGCGCGTGCCGGGTTTGGAAGCTTCTGAGATTGAAGACGTAATAATGGGTTGCGCAATGCCGGAAGCAGAGCAGGGGATGAATGTCGCGCGCGCCGCGGCTATTCGCGCGGGGCTGCCGGTCGAGACCAGCGCGATGACGGTCAATCGCTTCTGCTCATCCGGTTTGCAGTCGATTGCCATCGCTGCCGACCGCGTCAGAACCGGAAGCGCGGAGGTTGCCGTTGCCGGCGGGCTCGAGACGATGTCGATGATTCCGATGGGCGGGCACATCATTCGTCCCAATCCCTATCTCGTGGAACACTATCCTGACTTTTATTTGAATATGGGTCTGGCCACTGAAAACGTGGCCCGCAAATACAACGTCAGTCGCGAAGAGCAGGATGAGTTTGCTTTGCGTTCCCATCAGCGGGCCGCAGCGGCCCTCGACGCGGACAAGTTCAAAGATGAAACTGTGCCGTTGACAGTGATATTTGAGGATCTGGACGAGAAAGGTCGCAAGCAAACGCGCGAAGTTATCTTTGACGCGGATGAGGGCGTCCGGCGTGACAGTTCGATCGATGGGCTCCGAAAACTGAAGCCGGCATTCAATGTCAAAGGAACCATAACCGCCGGCAATGCCTCACAGATGTCAGATGGCGCCGCGGCAGCGGTGATCATGTCGGCCGAAAAAGCGGAAAGCCTGGGCGTGAAGCCAATGGCGCGTTTTGTTGCTTACGCAACCGCGGGATGTCCGCCTGAAGAGATGGGCATCGGGCCGGTGTTTGCCATTCCAAAAGTTCTGAAGCTGGCCGGGTTGACGCTTGATCAGATCGACGTGATCGAACTAAACGAAGCGTTTGCGGCGCAGTCGCTTGCCGTCATCAAGACGCTGGGACTCGACGTTGATAAGGTAAATGTAAATGGCGGCGCGATTGCTTTGGGCCATCCGCTCGGTTGCACCGGTGCGAAGTTGACAGCAAGCATCTTGCGCGAACTGGAACGCCGCGGCGGACGCTATGGAATGGTAACGATGTGCGTGGGCGGCGGCATGGGCGCCGCGGGAATCTTTGAAAGACTGTAAGCGTAAGCAGTAAGCGGTGAGCAGTGAGCAGTGCTGGGAAAACCACAACTGCTTAGCTCACCGCTCACTTTTATGACTGAAAGGAATAAGATATGTCAGCCGTAGCCGAACAAAAGCAGGTAGTTCAGGGTGGTGAGTTTCTGATCGCGGACCGCACGCCGGACGAGGTGTTCACCCCCGAAGACTTCACCGAAGAGCACCACATGATTGCCGAAACGACCCGGCAGTTCATTGATAACGAAGTTATCCCGCACATCGACGAGCTGGAAAAACATGACTGGAAACTGGCACGCGAGTTGGTCAGCAAAGCTGCCGATCTCGGGTTAATTAGTGCAAACATTCCCGAAGAGTACGGCGGGCTCGGTCTCGATCAAACGAGCGGCGCACTGGTGGGCGAGAACATCGGGCGTTGCGCTTCATTTGCCACCACGCTCGGCGCCGAAAGCGGCATCGGTTTGCTGCCAATAATCTACTTCGGCACTGAAGCGGCCAAACAAAAATATCTGCCGAAGATCGCTTCCGGTGAACTGATCACTGCCTACGCGCTGACTGAAGCAGGGTCCGGCTCCGACGCGATGGCGGCCAAGGCGACGGCACGCATGAGTGCTGATGGCACGCATTACATTCTCAATGGCGAGAAGATGTTCATCACTAACGGCGGCTTTGCCGACATCTTCATAGTGTTTGCAAAGGTTGACGGCAACAAATTCTCGGCATTCATTGTCGAACGACAGGAAGGCCTGACGCCAGGAGCGGAAGAGCACAAGATGGGCATCAAGGGTTCCAGCACCACGCCGCTGGTGCTCTCGGACGCTAAAGCGCCGCTGGAAAATTTATTGGGCGAGATTGGCAAAGGCCACAAGATCGCCTTCAACACGCTCAACATAGGCCGGTTCAAACTCGGCGCCATGTGTATTGGCGGCATGAAGCTGATGTTGCACGAATCAATTCGTTACGCGAATGAGCGCCAGCAGTTTGGTAAATCAATCTCGTCGTTTGGCGCGATTAGGTCCAAGCTGGGAGAAATGGCGATTCGCACCTGGGTAGGCGAGGCGATGATTTACCGCACGCTTGGGATGATTGAAGCCGCCATCGGCGATACGACCGATCCGGATGCCAAAATGCGTGCGATTGAGGAATACTCGGCGGAGTGTTCGATCATCAAAGTCGCCCTCTCTGAATACTGCGACTATCTTGCCGATGAGATGGTGCAAATTTACGGTGGCTATGGCTATTCCGCCGACTACCCGGCCGAACGCGCTTACCGCGACTCGCGTATTAATCGTATTTTTGAAGGCACGAACGAAATCAATCGCATGTTGATTCCGGGCCGGCTGATGAAAAGCGCACTGAGCGGCAAGCTGGCGTTGCTGCCGGCAGCAAAAGCGTTAATGGATGAAATACTAACGCCGCAGATAGTTGGTTTCGATGATGATGAGGGCCTCCTGGCGGTGGAGCAGAAGCTCGCAAAGAACGCCAAGAAGGTTGGGCTGATGACGCTCGGGACTGCCGCGCAAAAATACATGATGACCCTGGGGGACCAGCAGGAAGTTCTCCTTGGCATTGCGGATGTCATCATGGATGCCTACGCGATGGAGTCGGCGATCCTGCGCGCGCAGAAGCTTGCGGCATCGCAGGGTGAAGAGGCCGCGGCTAGATACATCGATATGACACGGGTCTTTTGCAACGACGCAGTCGAGCGTATTGAAGCGCGTGCCAAGAACACACTCGCGGGGATGGCGGAAGGCGATGAGCTGCGCACGCTTCTGGCTGCTCTTCGGCGTTTCACCAAACTGACTCCAGTGAACACGATCGCCGCGCGCCAGCGCATCGCGGACGTGATGATCGAAGCGAATAAGTACGTTTACTAAAAATGCAAAGGGGAACAGGGGAGGGGTAAAGGGTAAAGGGAAACGTCCAGAGTTTTGCCCTTCAGGACGAATACGCGGTTTGCATTTGAGATCTGAGATTTAAGATCTGAGATCTCAAAAAAGGAGTGACGGACCGTGAATGGTTCCGACCGACAGGCCGCTAAAGTTTGCGACTACGCATCTCCTCAAGTTCTTTCAGAAACTCATCGCGTTCTCGGGCTTCTCTGGTTTTGCTTCTGGATTTGTTCGTCAGATATCGTTGCCCGCGAATGTCAGAGTTTTGCATCGAGTCGGCCCAGCGCCTCAATTGGCGTGAGA
Source organism: Pyrinomonadaceae bacterium (assembly GCA_036507195.1). Taxonomy (GTDB): domain Bacteria; phylum Acidobacteriota; class Blastocatellia; order Pyrinomonadales; family Pyrinomonadaceae; genus PSRF01. The sequence goes on from DASXQM010000191.1 coordinate 13,731, forward strand.
TTCCTTCCGCCTTCGATTTGATATCTGAGACTTCAGATCTCAGATCGTAAGGCCGGGTAAACGCTCACAAAGACAGAGGAACCGAGCGCGTTTCGCCGGAGGAGCCTCGCGCGATATACAGAAAAATGAGCGTTTTTTGAGTGGTTCGCTTCCTTTCCTGGGGGCTGCAAGTTTTCTTTTAAGATTGTCACTCCTTGAGGACCTGAACTCGGATTGAATTTCTGAGATTGAGGTTGGATAAGTTTGCTTGTCCATTAAAACTCTCATTTAAGGAGGGCAAGGAATGAAGTACTCGCGTTTCGAAGAGCTGCCGGTGTGGAAGGATGCGATCGACTTGGCAGTTCGTGTGTTTGAATTAACGTCGCGACCAGTTTTTAGACGTTATTCGAGCGTACGAGATCAAATCGAGCGTGCATCAATGTCGATCTCAAACAATATTGCCGAAGGGTTCGAGCGAGGAACCACTCAGGAGACGCTTACGTTCTTGTACATTTCGCGAGGATCCGCCGGCGAAACGCGCTCGGTTCTCTGTCTTTGTGAGCGGTTGCCTGGCCTTAGCGATCTGAGATCTGAGATCTCAGATCTCAGATCAAGAGCGGAAAGTATTTCACGCCAATTGAGGCGCTGGGCCGACTCGATGCAGAACTCGGACATCCGGGGACAACGGTATCTGACGAACAAAACCAAAAACAGAACCAGAGAAACCCAGGAACGCGAGGCGTTTCTGGATGAGCTGCGAAAAGTGCGCGAGAGTTCGCAATCTAATCGCGAAAACCACGAATGAAGATCATCCCCATCTCACTGCCCACGCCGTTCTACATTGGCCCCGTTAATGTGTATTTGATCGCGGAAGATCCCATCACGCTCATCGACACCGGTCCAAAAACAAAGGCAGCGAATGACGCTCTCCATGAAGGTCTGCGAAAAGCGCGTATTCGCGTCTCCGACATCCGTCGCATAGTCCTCACGCATGCTCACGAGGATCATTGCGGGCTGGCTCGCTCAGTCCGTGATGAAGCGAAGAATGCCGAAGTGTTGATTCATGCGTGGGAGAGCGGACATCGCGTCGGCAGGCTCGAGTACGAGGAACATCGCACGCTGCTGGTGCGCGCCGGTGTACCTCGCGAAGAGATCGAGACCATGCGCAAGATGTACGAAGGTGTCCGTCAGTATGCCGACTCATTCGAGACTGATGAATACAATGGGCTGCGCGACGATGAAGAGCTGGAGTTTGAGACAGGCACTTTACGTATAGTCCACACGCCCGGCCACACGCCGGGCTCATGTTCGTTTGTACGCGAAGCGGATCGCACTGTAATAGCCGGCGATTGCGTGCTCAAGCGCATCACTCCTAATCCGGTTCTCTCTCCGGACCCAATCGATCCTTCCAAGCGTTTTGCATCTCTCGCTGAATATTTGGTCAGCCTGGCGCGTTTACGTGCGTTTGCCCCCACCCTGGTGCACGGCGGCCACGGCGAACCCGTGCACGACTTTGAGGAATTGTTCAATCGTTATTTTCGAGCCATCAGGGAGCGTCAGGCGGAGGTGATCCGTCTGCTGCCAAAGACCGGTGCAACCGCCTGGGACGTAGCGCGTCAGATGTTTCCCGGCGCGGACGACGTTCACCGCTTTCTCGCCGTTTCAGAGGCGGTGGCGCATCTTGACCTGGCGCATTCTGAAGGGAAAATCGCAGTCGAAATTGGTGACTCGAAAGAAGTGTATCGGCCAAATTCTACTAACTAATCCTTTCATTCCTCAGATTACGCAGATTACACAGCTTTCGGAAAAGGGTAAGCGCGAAAAATCAGGCCGGCTGCCTTCTGTAAATTTCCTAATCGGCATAATCTGCGGATGTTTCTCAAGTCCTCGGCTTTTTCTTTTTGGAACTCACCGCCAACGCTCGCGTGTAATCCACAAAATCTATCCGGAGGACTCTCTCTGTTATGAACCCTAAGAATGCCTTTTATTTCATAGTTTCCCTGCTTTTGACTGGTGGTATTGCGCTGGCGCAGCAGGCTGCTCCCGCGCCGCCCCCGCCCACGCCGCTGCTGCCGGGTGCGCCGGGTGAAGCCCCCCAAGCTTTCTCATTTTTCATTGAAGGCGGTAGTTTCCTCGGTGTTTATGCGGAGGACGTAAACAAGGAAAACATGGCTCGCTATGGAATGCGCGAAGCTCGCGGGGTCGCCATTACGCAAGTCGTCAAAGACAGCCCGGCGGAAAAAGCGGGACTCAAAAAGGACGATGTTATCGTGCGTTTCGAGGGCGACAGTGTCACCAGTGTTCGCAAGCTGAACCGGCTGGTTTCGGAAGTTGCACCCGATCAAACCGTAAAGCTCGGCATTAGCCGTGGCGGTAGTGACCAGGAAGTCGCCGTCACTATCGGCAAGCGTAACGATTCGATGAATGCTATGGAGCAATTCAAAGGACTGGATAAACTCCAGGGACTCGATAAATTACAGGGGTTGGATCAATTGCGGGAACTGGAAAAGGGAATGCCGCCGGGGGCAAACGTCTGGAAGTGGCAAGGACAGGGCCCCGACAACCACGCCATGGTCTTCGCGTTTGGCAACCACCGGCGCATCGGCGTTAGCACAATGCAACTGACCAAACAGCTTGCCGATTATTTTGGCATCGGAGACGGCAAGGGTGTGTTGGTTACTTCAGTCACAGACGATAGTCCGGCGGCGAAGGCAGGATTGAAAGCTGGAGACGTCATCACTGCAATTGACGGCGTGCAGGTTGAAGGAGCGGGAGACCTTGCGCGCGGGATCAACAAGAAGAAGGAAGGCGATGTCACTCTCACCGTAATCCGCAACAAGAATCATCGAACTATTACAGTGACTCCGAAAGAAGCTCCTGCCACACCGCCGGGTGTTATCGGACAAGGGGGGCAAGGAGGCCGCACGATTGTTATTCCGCGCGTGGAACTCGGGGAGATCCCTGAGATGAATATCCGCATTCCGCGGATCGAGCTGCCGACAACGCCGGAGATCAATGTAGAACTTCCGCGGAAGATCAAGGGCCCGAAGCTGCGGGTGATCAGGAGCGGAGCGCAACAGCCGATCTAACTGTTTGGCTGACCATGAATAACAGAGCAGATTTTCCATTTTTCATTTCTCAATTATCATTTTGTCATTCAAGACCCAACGAGAACTCGTTAGGGATAAATGTAATGAAAAATGCGAAATGTGAAATGAGGAATGGAAAATCTGCTTTTAGCCGCCTAGTCGGTAATTAGTCCCGAGAAAAGCGGACTCCGCCAGGGAAGGGACAGGCAAGAATGCCTGTCCTACTTATTTGGCGTAAGTTTCTTCTTGCCTTCGACAGCATCTTTATAGGCGCCGCCAGGAACATCACCAATTCGGATTGCCTCATCAAACTCTTTTGCAGCTTCACCGGGGTTTTCGAGAAAGGCATGGATTCGTCCCATGGCTTCGTGAGCGCGGGAGATGAGGGCGCGATCTGTCTCCGCAGACGAAGCTGCGAGCGCGAGACGGTAGTTGCCCAGCGCCCGATTCAGCCGCTCAGTCTGCACGTCTTCGTCGATCGCGTCGGCTGCAGCCAGACTTGCAGTTTGCGCGAGCGCGAAGAATATCCGTGGTTCGCCGGAAAACTCTTTCAACAAGTCTTTCAGCCGCGACTCCGCATTGACATAGTCCTTGAGATAAAGTGTCTGCTCGATTTCCGCAAGCTTCTTAACCAACGCTGCCGCCCTGGCCGCATCGGCTTCAGAATAAACAGGCGTCTCCAATTCAGCCCGCCTGGCGGCGAGGCGCGCTTGCCGGGCAGCAATTGCGCGCTGGCGAGCTGCGGCATTTTCCGCTAACCGGCGGCTTTCACGCGCCGGATCGAAGGAAGCGATCATGTCGGCAAGAAAACCAGCGACATCAAAACCGGAGCTCTCGATTCCTTTTAACTGATCGGCAAAGAAGAACGCGAGTATGGCGCCTCGTTCGTAATCGTCTGCCAATCGCGCTATCGTCTCGTCCTCCAGCGCAGTCTTGGCGGCGTGAAAATCCTTTGCGATCGCCTGACGGGATCCTTCGTCCTTCGCAGTGGCGAGTCTGGCACGAGCCTCACGACCAAGGGCTTCGAGTTTTCTTGTCTCTTCATAGCGAGCATCAGCTGCCGCCACCAGCGAGCGCGAAACAGCCAGGAACACGTCGGGGCCGACAGCAGCACCTGCTTTCTCTCTTTCAGCGATTATCAGCTTAATCTGGTCTCGCCGGGCGGCAATCTCACTATTGAATCGCAGCACCAGCGGATCGATTACGTATTGCAAGTAACCGCGGCGCAATTCTGAAGAGGCAGGGTCTGTTCCTTCCGGGAGCACGGCATAATACTCGTCGCCAATGACACGGAAGTTAATTACCCCTGGCGCGCCCAGCAGATCAGGAACAATGAGAAACCGGCGTTGGTGTTCACGGGTAGTGGTGCTCTTAGGTGCATTCTTTTTATTTCCCGGCGATTTGACTAGAACGCGCTCCAGGGAGAGTGTGATCGGCCGCGTATGCAAATATGACAACACCGAGCGGATCATCTCCGTGGTTGGCTTCCGCAGCCGGTCACCTTCAGCCTGATAAGCACGCGTATAGTTGACGAGGCTCTCCTCAATCTTCGAACGGCGATAGAACTCCCGCACCAGCGGCGCAAAGTCGAGCACTTCCAGCAGACTAGTGGGCAGATCTTCCGATCGCGCGGGAGCATCGAGGGTGGGCGGTGGCCCAAGCGCGAATGCTAGGGAAACATAGCGCGCGGCTTGATCGGCAGCAGTCGCAGGAGCGGGCAACTTGTTGCGTTCGAAAGATGTACGTAGGCGGTTACGCAGCTCCGGATCCAGGTCCGAGAGATCCTTTCTAACTTGCGCACGAAACACCGAAGGGGCTGCGCCGGTTGGCCCAGGATCAAAACCGGCCGCTTCGAGTGCGGCCATCATAATTATTAGACGCGGTTCGGTCTGGAGACTGACTCCGTATTCCGAAAGATCAAAGCCCACGGCTTGTCGTTGCTGCACCTGGGGTGGCGGTTGCGGGCGGGATGAAGGAGCCCGAGTTGGTGGACTAGCACCGTCGCGAGGCTGGCGCGACGAGCCTGGGGAGCCCGCAGTCGTTTGCGAATAGGTAAGGGTGCAAGTGAGAGCAAACAAAATCGTAAGTGAAATAATCTTCTTCATAAGGCCGCTGTGCTTGATGAATTGCTTTTCCGGGTTGTGTTTGCAGTTGTTCTCTGGAAGTTAGAGATGCCCAGCACAGGCTCAACAGATGCCATTCTCCAAGGCGTGGGAGCGAATTAATTCGCCGCTTTCGAGCGTCGATGGGCCCGCAACAGCGATGATGTTACCGGATAAGCAACAAGCGAACAAACCACCGAAAGCACCATCCCACCAATCGTGAAAGGCCAAACAATGTCCCAACTTTCGCGAAATAGCCTGCGATAGTAATCGGCCGTCAAAAAGTGAGGATCCTTCAGAAGCTCGACGCCGGCGGCAGAAATTCGCAACGGGCGTCCAAGAATAAGAGCCCCTATCGCGTAGGATACAATGATAATTGGAACGAGCGTCAGAAAGGGATTATTGATAAAGGTCCCACCGTATATGGCGACCTTGTTAAAGCGAAAAAGAAAGGCAATCAACGTCGCCAGTATGGTATGAAACCCGAGGAAAGGTGAGAAAGCAATGAATACTCCAATCGAAAAAGCAAGCGCCGTTCGCTCAGGTGGATCATCCAGCGCGAGCAAACGGCGAAAGGTGACACGAAACATTTCGTAAGACAGTCATTCCTGCCTGTCTGGCATCATCTGGTTCCGAGAACCGACAGGCAGGAATGCCTGTCTTACTTATTTGAAGCTATTCAAGGCTTCTGCTTCATTCTCGAAGGAGTCGAACACGGTCAGGAGCTTGGTGATGACCAGCAGATTTTGAATCTTCTCCGTGAGATTTAACAGTTTGAGTTGGCCGCCATCGCGGCTGAGGGTCGTGTAATTTGCTATCAATTCACCGATCCCACTCGAGTCGATATTTTTCACGCCCCCGAGATTGAGAAGAATCTTCTTCTTGCCTCCGTCGATCAGCCCGCGAATGGAATTACGGAGAGCAACCGCGCCTTCTCCCATTCTCACCGACCCACTCAAGTCGAGGATGGTTACATCGCCCGCCTGACGCTCATTAAGATCGAGTTCTGCCATCTCTTAATCTCCCTTGGAAATGTGTTGCAGACTGAAGAAGCTTATTGCAAATCTTACCTCAAGTTGTTGCCGCGATGACAAACCAAGTCAGCCGCGGCGCTTACTATTACTTGAAGCTGGCGAGAGCCTCTTCTTCACTCTCATACACGTCAAAAACGGTCAGCAGTTTTGTGATTGTCAAAAGGTCTTGCAGTTTTTGCGTGAGGTTGAGAAGCTTCAACTGGCCACCCTCTTTATTAATCGCGGTATAGCTGGAAACTAATTCTCCAATGCCGCTCGAATCGATGTAGCCGACCTTCGCAAGATTCAGAAGGATCTTTTTCTTGCCTTCTTCGAGCAAGCGACGAATCGCCGTGCGTAGCGCAACGCTGCCTTCGCCAATGGTGACCTTGCCATCCATATCAAGAATGGTGACATCTCCGACCTGACGCTCCGAAATATTTAGCTCTGCCATTTTCTGCAATCTCCTTTAAAGACTCGCGACGCTGGATTGTTGATTTTCGATCAACTTTGTCTCAGGGTGTAGTCGTGCCGGACCCCTAATCGCAAATCGCACATTGGAATGCTTACAGTTTCTTGATCATGCGTACGCTGGTCCCACCTTTTGGATCCGCTGACCAGACGACCTCGTCCATGAAGTTACGCATGAAAAAAATGCCACGTCCTGAGGTTTTTAAAATGTTCTCGTCTCTGGTCGGATCGGGGACTTCGTTTGGATCGAACCCTGAGCCCTGATCATGCACGCTGATCTCAAAAACTTCCGAAGTGTTTCTTAACTTTAACCCAACCTCTTTCGCGTCATCGAGTTTGTTCCCGTGAAGCACCGCATTCGTTACCGCCTCTCGGACTGCCATATCTACTCCGAAGGCGACATCCTCAGCGATCCCCAAGCGGTTCATGAATTCGGCAACTGCAGCTGCGGCTTCATCAACAGCCTTCATACGGCTGGGAAGTCTGAGTTCAATCGTCTCTAGAGTCACAATTAAGACATGGCCCTTCCAAGAGCCATTACCACCCCAACCGGGCTGCCCGGCTGGGAACCCGATGTGTGTGGGTCTCGGCTTTTTGAACTCCAAAAGCTACGGAAGGACGAGGGTTTAACACGCGGGCGTGTCGTGTGTCAAGAAGGTTGCCGAAGCCGGATCCATTAGCATTAGACCTGTTTAGTAGTATTCGATAGGCCCGATGAGACGGATAGCACGGGGCCAAAAGGAACAGTTGGTCTGCCGGACGCCAGGAAGAGTGTGGCAAAGTCTTTTCCGGAAGACTTCGCTTGCCTGAATAGTTATGGAAAGATAAGAGCGCCGGATTTGGTTGCGTTTGAAAGAGGGAGCGGCGGCGAGTTATGAATAATCAGCAGATCGTCATCCTGGGGTTCATGGGCACTGGGAAGACCACCGTAGCCTCTGAGCTCGCCAGCAAGCTCAACTGTGGCGCGATCGATCTGGACGATCTGATCGCCCAACGCGAAACGCGGGGCCCGAAGGAAATACTTGAGCAGGATGGCGAAGAAGTGTTTCGCAGTATCGAGACGAAGATGTTGCGCGAAGTCCTGATGGAAGCATCCGCGCGTGTTATTGCCGTCGGCGGAGGCGCCTGGACGGTTGCGGCTAATCGCAAGCTGATCACAGAGCAGGGAGCATTCACCGTTTGGTTGGACGCACCGTTTGAATTGTGTTGGAAAAGGATTGAGGCGGGCGGCGAAGCGCGACCTTTGGCGCGTTCGCGCGAGACGGCGCAAACACTTTACGCCACCCGCCGTCCCATCTATGCGCTAGCGGACGCGAGGATTCCTGTCTATGAGAACGAGAGCGCCCAGGAGATAGCCACGAAAGTGGCTCATACGATCTTAGGGCAAACCGCGAAGAGTTAGCACCTCGTTTTCCGGAGGAACAACTTCAACGGAGCCGATCAGCTTATTGATCGATCCATTCTGCATCGCCAGTCTGATAAACCAGCAAAGGCTCTGATTGCAGTTCCGAAAAGCGAGATAGATAAGAGACAGGCGGAGTATGAAAAGAAGAAAGCAGCTAAGAAAAGAAAAGTCGCGTGAGGTAGTGATCGCTCGCCGCTGAAGGGCAGCGTTCGATGGACAAGGAGTTTTATGAAATGAAGATAATACTTTGGTGTCTGTTGTTGGCAGCCTTGTTTCACCCAGGCCAATCAACAAATAAGAGCACGCAATCCTTCAGAATAATACCGATCCAAAAGAAAGAAACAGGTTACAGCAATTTTGCGTCCATCGCGTTCATGTCCAAAAACGACTTGGAGTCTTTCCTCAAAGACACATCTACGCAGATAGGTTGGAATAATAGGCAGGAATTTGAAGATGCTCTGCGTAATGCGAAGTTGGACTTCACCAAAGAAGCGTTGGTCTTGCTTCGACATACTGAGGGATCAGGCTCTGTCCAAGTAACACTTGAAACACCCATTCTCCAAGACAGAAGACTCCTCTGTGAGATCCAAGGGAGACCTATCCCTCCCGGCTATGGAGGAACAGCCGATATGGCGTACTACTGCTTCGCTGTAGCCGTATCTAAATCAGCCGTTAGTCAGGTCGAGTTGCAAGCAGTGGAAGGTGGCTTTTCCGCACGCCGTCTCGCTCCAATGGTATTACCCATTAATGAAAAAGAACCAGCGAACAAGCTGTTGCAGCAGCCGGTCAAACAGGATCAGATCCAAGACTGCCCAAGAATCAGCGTAACTTGTCCGGACTCGGGCGGTGGAGGAAGCACGCCGATTAGGTTTAAAGCGAGCGTTATTGGTGGTAAACCGAGGAGCGAGGTCTCATATAACTGGAGCGTTAGTAAGGGAACAATTAGCCAGGGACAAGGAACCGCAGTGATTGAGGTTGAGGTTACGGGTATGGATCTGGAGGGCCTCACTGCTATTGTGGAAATTAGTGGATTCGAGCCAAATTGTAATCGTGTTGCTTCCTGTTCCATGGCGATTCCGTAGCCCTCACAATCCTGTTTGGTCAGTGAAGTATGTTATTGCCAATTTGCGGCAAGGAGATTCGCAAAAGGTTTTCAGGGATGACCAAACCAGGAATTGAATTGAAGGTGCCGAGCGCCGGCTCAAAGAGTCTGGAGAACGCCGCAAACTGGAAATCATTGGCGTCGCCGAGCGGTGATGGCTACTTCACTCTCCAGACCAAAGACATCGGAGACGTTCCTGTGCGCCTCTTTCTCACCGAGTCGCTGCTCAGTAGTGCGGAAGATAATCTGTACCGGCAGATCGTCAATGCCACTCGGTTTCCCGGCGTTAAATTGGTGGTCATTACCCCCGACGTTCACTACGGCTACGGCGTACCGGTGGGTTGCGTGATTCTCACGGACGCGAACAGTGGAGCCGTGGCGATGGGACCAGTGGGCTACGACATAGGCTGCGGGATGATGAGCGCGCGCTCCGACGTTTCAGCCGAGCAGGCGACGGCGGAAAAGAAACTGAAGTTTAATCGTGCCGTGATGAAGCGCGTGCAGATGGGCTCTGGCGGCAAGAGCGAACGCTTGGGTCACCTTTCCGAAGACGAATTCAACAACCTCGTGCGCGGCGGCGCTGAATACTACGTGGAAACCTATGGTGCGTCGTTCGACCGCAGCCGCGCGGAGCGGCACCGCATTCCGGTAGGCGACGACTGGGACATTCCCTGGGGCGGCAAAGGCAGACCCGAACGTGGTATGGACCAACTAGGTAGTCTGGGTGGTGGCAACCACTTTATTGAATTGCAACGCTCCGAGATGGGCCAGCAACTCTTCGTTCAGGTGCACACGGGAAGTCGCGGCTTTGGTCACGGGCTGGCAACCAACTATTTTGACCTGGCTCGCGCAGAACGCCCCGACGCAGTCACGGACATTGACCTGGGATACTTCACGCCAGAGTCGCGCCACTACCAGGCTTATCTCAATGCGGTGGCCGCCGGCGGTAATTATGCCATTCTGAATCGCCTGATCATTTTTGAAGCGGTGGCCGAAGCCTTCCGTGAGGTTTTTCGCGCCGATCTGGAATTGATCTATGAGATCAGCCATAACCTCGTCCAAAAAGAATGGCATCCGGAGTTTGGTGATGTATGGGTACATCGCAAAGGCGCGACGCGCGCCTTCCCCGCCGGCCATCCATTCCTAAAGGGAACTGTCTGGCAAGACTCAGGTCATCCCGTGTTGATTCCGGGAAGCAACAAGGACTACAGCTACATTCTGCGTCCACTCGCCGGGTCAGTTAAGAGTGGCTTTTCAGTAAACCACGGTGCCGGTCGCAGGCTCTCTCGCGGCCAGGCCTCGCGCTCGCTTTCGCAAACACACATTGACGACCAATACGCCGCGGCCGGAATTCTCGTGAATCTGGATGGACATGTGCCACTCGATGAAGCTGCGCCTGCTTACAAGTCTTCAGAAGAAGTGTTGCTGGCCGTCACGGGGGCGGGCTTGGCGTCGGTTGAGCATAAACTTTGGCCGCTGGCCTCGCTAAAAGGCGTTGAGGAGCGCAAACGCCGGAAGGGTAGCAAGCGTAACAAAACCCTGGGCAGACACTATTGAAATTGGCTTTCCGAAACCTTCTTAGCCAGCATCGAACTCGCCGAATTGAACCTTTTCTACAAGGAAGATTTGAATGACCGATAGCTGCCGATTTAACAGGCAACTATCGGCTACTCAATCGGATGCGCCTATCGCGGGTTTTCTCCTTCCGTCTTTCGCTTTGGCACAATGGGATATTCAGGGTGGTTGGCTTTACCATATCTCTTTCTTAATTCTGCCAGTCTTGCCTTCCGCATTGAAGCCAACTGTTTGCGATCGTGTTCCACGGCTGGAACAAAGCTTTGCAACTTTTTGCTTACCCTAAATACGCCCGGCCGGTCTGGGAGGGGCGTCTTTACGGTGTAGACGAAAAGAAAACCCGGCTCAAGGAAAGAGACAGCATCGCGCGTCGAAGGATCGCGATAAACGAGTTCGTTTACGGAAACCTCGACAAGCGAACCCTGTGGTGCGCGCAAGGAGCGTTGGAAAGTGTCCTTGGCTCGATCCATGTCGAGCGTTCGGCGGTAGTTTTTCGGACCAATTTGAACGTCTCGCCACATCAGGTTCAAAGAAGAAACTTCCCCTCGGGGGGTATAGACTATTCGGACATTGTCTCCCGAAACGGGAATGCCATTTACAATCCGAGGCAGAAAAACTCTCGTATCGACATCCCGTATGGCAGTAGTTTTTCGCTTGCCAGTCCCATTCTTTGGTCTTCCCGTACTGTCTTGCATCTTACTGTTGTAAACATGTGGAGCGTCCCAAAGAACCTGCGCTTCATCAATCAACCCTACGCTTGCGAGACGGTGGATGAGACGCTTAGTTGCGGCGATGGCCTCATCTCCCGATATGGCGCGGCGTGAAGCCGGGCCCACGGGCAGCCTATTGTAGAGAGTTTGATCTACATACTTGATCATTCCTGAGCGAGGATAGACTTTCCAGCGTCGCGTGCCGTCGAAGTACTCGCGAGTTTCACCGTCCCTGGGATTCTTAGTTTTGGTCTTTTCGAAGTTGAGTCTTACTCCCAGGACTTTTGCGATAGCTGCCATCTTGCTCTCCGACTTATCTCCCGAGGCTAGGGGGTCGGCGAGTAAAAGAGGAATTTCATTCGGGTAGGCAAACTTTACTGGCGGCTGGTATTGGTAATTCACTGTCACTCGCTCTCGTTGCTCGGGGCCTGTGTTGGCAGCACGTGTTGCACAGGACGTGACCGATAAAGCGAGGCACGTAAGTAAAACAATTTGGAGAACAGGTTGACAATGCAATCGAAGAAGATGGGATTGTGAATTCATGGTTAGCAGCCTCCATTGTCGATAAACTGCCACCTGTAAGATCCGCCCCATCCTGAAGGCGCGTCAGCTCGCGGGCTTCTCATGGTTTCGTTTGCATGGCGATCATTGGCATCGGCAGAGGTTGAGCCAAAAGTCATGACTGAGGGTGAGTTCCAGCACCAGAAAGTGAAGCATGCTTCTCCCGCATCGAGCCAGGCGCTGTTGTTGGAATCGCCGTCGTCGATGTTTTCTATAAACTCCTCGAGGCGATCGTCGGAATCATCGGGAGAATTGTGGAAAGCCATTCCCTGGTGAGCGCGCATCAGGATTCCAGGACCCCAGTTTTCCCAAACCTGTTGTCGCTCGCCATTAACCATTGAACAACTGGCATCCATAATCACGTACTCGTTGTCGCCGTCATTGCCGAACCCGTCACTTGATTGTTCCCCCATTATCATTTGCGAAGGGGAGGTAGTCTCGCAGGCGCCGTTGTGACGAAACCCCATGGCCAGATCCCAGCTGCCATTCGGTTCGCGTTCGGCGCCCGTGCCGTGACCTGACCACACCGAGAGGTCAGCATGATCAATGGCGTCCATGAAACTCGTATCCAGACCGCCGCTGGTCGTTGCTGCTTCACGCCAGTCCTGTGGCCAGGCAGATGACTCGGTGAAGAGCCAACCGTGAATCCAGTTGGGAGCCAGGTCGTCATCAATCTCGTCCCGCATTGCAAAAACATTGTCACAAGAATTCGGTAGGTTATCTCCTCCGCATTCATTGTATGTTTCGGCGCACTCGAGCGCGTATTCACGCACCGAGAATGCCTTGTCCGAGACCAGTAAACTAAGAGCGATGGCGAGGCTAAAACAAAGCAACTTTGTTTTCTCTTGATTGTGCATCTTTGTCTCCTTTCGAGAGGGTTGTTCGAAGTTAGTCGCGATGGTTGGAGATGGAGGTGAGCAGGCCGGTGCCCAATTGCGGGCGAGGGAAGATTGATTAACTTCGTGATCGGCACCGGAGCGGTCCGTTCTTGAGATCCAACTCAGTATTGGTTGGTTAGTGAATCTCTCGTGCTTTCCGGCGAGGTCTTTGCCGCGGGCGAGCGCGACCGATGGTTATGGCGGAAAGAAACGGGAGTGAGATTCCGCTTGGTAAACTGCGGAGCCAGTAAATGCCCAGAGCCGGCAAATGTCAAGAGTAAGGATGCTGCACCGCCAGAAAATGCCTTGTCTTTAGCGCCCTGGCCCACAGAAAGAGAGAGCCGCCTTCTCACAAAATACTTCTCGGACGCTTAATGCCGGCTTGTCCGCATTAGAACAATCCGAGTCAGCTGCCCTTCCCTTTTTTGAACTCGTTCAAAAAAGTCCTTGACACCCGTATAAGAGGGGCGTATCGTGCAAATTGAACACGTTCAATTTCGAGCGGCGTTCGACAAAAGGAGGCTGTTATGCCGGTTGAGATCATCACTTACTTGCTTTACCTGGCAATAAGCATTGCCTTGACCGTCTGGGTGGCGCATACGTTACACAAGAACGGCCGGGTGTTTCTAGTGGACGTCTTTCATGGCAATGAGCCGCTGGCCGATTCGGTTAATCATCTGCTGGTCGTCGGCTTTTACCTCATTAACCTGGGATACGTGAGCCTGGCCCTCAAACTCGGTTACAACCTGGCCTCGGCGCAGGAGGGTATTGAGGCGTTGTCTGTGAAGGTGGGAATGGTGCTGCTCGTTCTGGGCGGAATGCACTTCTTCAATCTCTTCATCTTCAGTCGCATGCGCCGCCGGGCGACGCTCCGCAACGCGCCGCCGCCAGTCGCTCCCGATGCCTTTACGGCTGTGCGGGAGGCAGCATGAGCCATGTCGTCGCTGACTGTACTGTACGATCCTGTTTGCGGGCTGTGTCGCAGAGTTCATGAATGGCTCGAGGAGCAGCCCAAATTGGTTGAATTGATTCTCGTGCCGGTTAAGTCTGATGAGGCCCGGTATCGATTTCCAGCCCTCGATCATGAGCCAACCTTGAACGACCTGACAGTGATCAGCGATCAGGGGGCGGTTTACTTCGGACCGAAGGCGTGGCTCATGGTCTTATGGGCGCTTTGCCGCTATCGCGAATGGTCTTACCGTCTCGCTTCCCCAGAGTTGTTGCCGACAACGCGGCGAGTAGTATCAGTGATTTCGCAGCATCGGTATCAGATTAGTCGCGCTGCCGGTTTGTCGAGGTAACCCGGATGAAGTCTTCCAAAAAATCAACTACGACGAAGACAGCGAAGGGTGAACAGACGAAAGCGCTCATCCTGAATACTGCTTTGGAAATGCTTCACGAGCGTGGTTATGAACACACAACCATGCGGGCCATTGCCGAGAAGGCGGGTTTATCGCTTGGTAATGCGTATCATTACTTCGGCTCAAAGGATCATCTCATACAAGCGTTTTATGACCGCACGCATGAGGATCACTTGCGAGCATCGCTGCCGGCGTTGCAAAAGGAATCGTCACTGAAAGCGCGCCTGCTATCCGTGATGCGGCTCAAGATCGATACGCTTGAGCCGTATCACGAATTTGCCGGCGTGCTTTTCCAGACTGCTGCCGATCCCTACAGTCCACTTAATCCCTTCGCGCACGCCGCCGCTCCGGTGCGGCGCAACAGCATCAAGCTTTTTGAAGATCTGGTAGCGGAATCGAAGGCGCGCATCCCACACGACCTGCGCGCGGAGTTGCCTTACCTGCTTTGGCTTTACCACATGGGGATCATTCTCTTTTGGATTCACGATTCTTCACGCAAACGTGCGCGAACCTACCGGTTGATTGACCAGACCGTCGATCTTTTGGACAAGCTTATTTCGCTGGCAAGCAATCCACTCATGCGGCCGGTGCGCAAGAAGGCCCTGCGGCTGGTTGCCGAGCTCCGAGATGACCTGACTCCCGATTCAAGCGCTAAGGTAAGTGACGAAGAAGCCGAAAGCGAGGATCAATGAAGGTTGTAATTCCAGGCGGGTCAGGTCAGGTAGGCACAATTCTGGCCCGCGCCTTTCATCAACGTGGCAACGATGTCGTCGTTCTTAGTAGAACCCAAACCGACGCGCCGCCCTGGCGAGTGGTGAAATGGGATGGTGAGACATTAGGCGACTGGGAAACTGAATTAGAAGGCGCGGACGTGGTCATTAACCTCGCCGGACAAAGTGTGAACTGTCGCTACACCGCGGAGAATCGCCACATCATCATTGACTCACGAGTGAAATCAACGCGGATAGTGGGACAGGCTATTGCGGAAACAAGCAACGCCCCACGTGTTTGGCTTCAGGCCAGCACGGCCACGCTCTATGCTCACCGCTACGATGCGGCAAACGATGAAGCAACCGGCATCATCGGTGGTTCGGAACCGAATGCGCCGGACACCTGGCGTTTCAGCATCGACGTCGTGAAGAAATGGGAACGCGAACTCAACGCCGCGGCAACTCCAAACACGCGTAAGGTGCTGATGCGATCGGCAATCGTGATGAGTCCCAGCCCAGGCGGTCCTTTCGACATGCTTCTGAAGCTGGTGCGCCTGGGACTTGGCGGTCGGTTTGGCAATGGAAAAGAGTATGTTTCCTGGATCCATGACCAGGATTTTGTGCGCACCCTCGACTGGCTCATTCAACATGACGAACTTGAAGGGCCGGTTAACCTCGCCGCGCCAAACCCTTTACCAAACGCGGAATTCATGCAAACTCTGCGAAAAGCCTGGGGCATAAAGTTTGGTCTTCCAGCAACAGAGTGGATGTTGGAGCTGGGGGCGTTTGTTCTCCGCAGCGAAACGGAACTGATGCTTAAAAGCCGTCGGGTTATTCCGCCAAGACTTCTCAACTCAGGCTTCATTTTTCAGTTTCCTACCTGGGCCGAGGCTGCGAATGACCTTTGTAAGAGATGGCGCGAGAGGAGTTAGAGCAAAACATGAAAACAATTCATCAATAGATGGCAAGGCGCGGAACCCGACTCACGTCTGCTCGCGCTGGCCTTGTCGATCGGCGACGGCCGGATCAATCGCTCTCAATTAGCGGCAAGTCTATCGGGCAAGCTTTAGCTTTTGGCGCCGATCAAAAAAATCTGTCCAGGCATCGCCGGTCTTGTTGAGCAGGGCGGGAACGTTTTTGATTGTAAAGTCAGAAATCTTCACGCCCTGCTCAATTTGTTTCCACGTTAGCGGCATCGAGACGGTAGCTTTCGGTTTCGCCCGCGCAGTGAAAACCGCCGCCAGGCTCTTCCCGCGCGCATTCTGCATCCAATCAACGTAAACCTGCTCTCTCTTTCGTTTCGCAATAGTCCGTTCAACGGTAGCAATCTTCGGCACTCGGGTCGCAACTTCCGCCGCCAGCAGCCGCGAAAACTCCGCCACACTTTCGTATCCATTCGTTGGCTTCAGCGGCAGATAAATATGTATTCCCGACGAGCCGGAAGTTTTGGGAAACGCATTCAGTCCGACTTCGTCACAGACTTCCTTAGTAACCAGTGCAACTTGCAGTACGTTTTCCCAGGGAGCTTTCTTTGGATCGAGGTCGATAGCGATCCAGTCAGGCTTATCAAGGTTTGCAGTAGTCGAGTGCCACGGATGCTGTTCAATAGATCCCAGGTTCACGAAGTGCAGCAGGGAAGCCGTGGTTGTGTAAACAGCGTAATCGAGTTCTCGCCCCTGCTGATTGGTTAGCCGCACCGTTTTGATGAAGGCCGGTGCGCTCTCGAGATCTTGTTGAAAAAACATCGGCGCCTTAATGCCGCGCGGCCAGCGTTGCAGTATTGCCGGACGATTTTTCAGGAAGGGCATCATGTGAGGGTTGACGAGCAGGTAATAGCAGAGCAGATCAAACTTCGTGATTTTCTCGTCGGGCCAGTAAACGCGTTCGAGACTGGTAACCGAGACCGGCTGCCCTTCGACATCCAGGATGAGGTCACCCTTCGGCTGTTTGAGTTTGAGAAACTCAGAGACGGAAATCCCGGAACCTTTCTTGGCGGGCGTGCGTTTCACGCTGGACTGTTTTTGCGAACCTGCTTTTGGATTTACCATGTTGGATTCGTTTTATAGGGTGCGCACTTACTGTATGCTCCGACTGGGGGATCGGCTTGTAAAGTTATCCAAAAAGTATTCGATTTGCAAAATCTCCGTGTTACGTTCGGTTCATAAGCTGTGGTGGTTCAACTGGAAGTTAGCGAAATCGCTGCATTACATAACCGAGCGCGGTAGCGCCGGATCCTGAGCTCAACTTAGGAAGATTACGGTCGGCAACAGGAGGATTGACGGAAATACGGAAGTTGACTCCAGTATCCGGCGCTACCGCGCTCGGTTATGTAAGAGATCAAGCTTCGCTTTCGCCAAACTTAACCGCTGCCCCCATAAACTTTTTTGAATCGCGCAACCGTTTGAGGTGTTTCAGTGAAGATACGAACAAGGATATTTCTAGCAATTCTTTTTGCCGCCTTGGCCCTGGGAATCCTGGCGACGCCACGCGCAAACTTTCACGCTCATGCGTGCCAGCCGGCCCCGCAAGCGATATCGACTCAACGTTTCCGGCTTGATTCCAGCCAAAGCAAATTCATCGCCCACGCGCTGCGTGGTGGACTATTTTGGTTCAAGGGTCACGAGCACCTGGTAGCTGCTCGCGAGTTCTCCGGCGAAGCACAGATTACGCCGGACAAAATAGCTCCGGCCTCGTTACAGCTAACAGTAAAGACCGACTCGATGGTGGAAACGAGCGCCGTCTTCACCGAGCAACAGAAACAGATCATTAATAAAGAACTGCGCGAGATCGTCCTGGAGCCGACGAAATATCCGGAGATTGTTTTCAGGAGCACGGAGGTTATGGGGAAGTTGCTGGGCAGTGGCCAATACGATCTGAAGATTGGCGGCGATCTCACGCTTCACGGCGTGACTCGCCGTATCGTGATTCCCGCGAAGGTTACTGTGGCTGGAAACAATTTGCGCGCGGTTGGGGAGTTCAGCATCGACCGCAGCGACTTCAATGTGAAAGCGACCTCCGCGTTTCATGGAA
Source organism: Pyrinomonadaceae bacterium (assembly GCA_036507195.1). Taxonomy (GTDB): domain Bacteria; phylum Acidobacteriota; class Blastocatellia; order Pyrinomonadales; family Pyrinomonadaceae; genus PSRF01. The sequence goes on from DASXQM010000191.1 coordinate 31,717, forward strand.
TGGTTCGCGTTCGAGACAAGGTGAAGTTTACGTTCGATATTGTTGGCCACCGGGTATGAAGTGAATTGCGATGTTCCTGCAACCAAACTGTGTGATTTGGATTCCAGGACGTTTTGCGGATCCTGATCTCGGAGAGAATATTTGCGATAGAGTTGGCGGAGTAAAAAGGCAGGGTAAGACTAACTCGAATGGCCATGCGGATGCGCCTGCATCCAGGGCCCGATTCGCATTCTTAAGTGTGGGCCATCTTTGGTTGTGCTGAAGTCGAACTTGCAGGTGCGGAGTCTGACGGAGCGTAGTAGAGAATGCGGTTGCAGTTATCGCAAGTGACGACTTCCTCGCCGCGTCTAACCTGCGCCATGGCCTGCGGTCGCAGCGCCATGAAGCAAGCCATGCACGCGCCATTGCGCGCCTCGGCGACCGCCACTCCATCACGTATGCGCGCGCTGATGCGAACGTAGAGCGCGCCCATCGACTTGGGCAGGGCCGCTACCAATCGTTCACGTTCCGCACGACTCATCGCGAGCTTGTCTGCCTGTTGCCGGCTCTCATCATCAAACGACTCCAGTCTCGTTTCGCGAAGGGAGTTTAAAGAGGCGATTTCGTCCGCGCGTTCAGTGAGCGAAGCTTCCGCTTTTTCAAGCGCGTCCATCTGCTCCAGAATCTGTGTTTCCAAGGTGGAGATTTGTTTCCGGGCCGCGTCAGCCTCGCGAATGGCGGCGGTGTACTCGTCCTGTTTCTTGGACGACATCAAATTCCGTTCAGCACGTTCAACCCGCACGCGTTGTTCCCCTACCTCAATTTCCAGTAGCGTGCGTGCATGTCTGGCTTCGTCTCTGCGAGTCTCGAGGGCCCGAATTTCAAAGGCGCGCTGATCGAATTCTGTCTCGATCTCAGCGCGCCTTTTGGGTATCGCTTCCAGTTCTGCTTGTAGTCTTCTTATGCTTGTATCCAGGTTTTGTAGAGCGACTAGTTGCTGCAATTCCGCTTTCACTCTTTATATTCTCCTTAAAAGAACAGGTCCGGATTTGGTATGAATCAGGGCAATCATCACAGGGATTATCAGGCATTCGCGGCCTTCGGCGCAAGTCAGCACCGGCCTTCCTTACAAGGTGCAGTGACAATCGGCCCGGAACCCACTCACGGATTGCTAAAAAGCGCTCATTACAGAACCCGGAGCGGTAGCGACGGGATCCTACATTCAACAAGCAAAGGACAATTTTGGACAGAAGGACTGCAGTTTCACAGTTGAGTTTTGGCCTTTCTGCCGTTTAGCAAGGGCACTTGTGCCCCGTGTCCGTGGGCGGACAAGTCCGCTTTCTAAAACGGGGGTAACGGGAACGAGTCTCAAAGAAGGTCGCCGGCTACGTGTTGGAGTAAAACTGCGACCGCGATTGCCGCAGTCTCCGCGCGCAACGTGCGACCACCAAGGGTGACAATTGCCCATCCGGCTTGTCGCACAGCCTCGAGTTCTTCATTCGTCCAGCCACCTTCTGATCCAACCAACGCAGTTAACAAGGAAACATTCGCGGGAAGCTTCTCCCTTGCCTCCTTTAACGATTGCCCCTCGCGCTCGGAAAACATCAAACAGTTCATCCCCGGTTCATGACTGAAACTTTCAATCAAAAACTGAAAAGACACCGGGCCGGTGATCTCTGGCACAACGGCGCGTCCCGATTGTTTGGCCGCCTCGAGCGCGATCCGCTGCCAGCGCGCCACACGTTTCCGAGCGTCTGACTCGTCGCGCAAGCGTATGTCGGCGAGTTTAGTCACAACGGGCACAACGCGCGTGACCCCCAACTCTGTCGCTTTTTGCACAACCAGATCAAACTTCTCGCCCTTGAGCAGAGCAACTGCAAGCGTTAACTGGAGCGGTGATTCCGCGCGAGCAGGACTCACTTCGGTAAGTACGGTTAGATCGGCCGAATGGCGGCGGCTTTCCTCCACGCGGCAATGAAACTCTTTTCCGGCGCCGTTAAAAACATAGACTTCGTCGCCGGGCTTCAGGCGCAGGACATCGCGCAGGTGGCGCGCCTCATCCGCCGCGAGCGTCACGCTGTCAAGATTTGAATTGAAGGCGCCTGGCGGTGCGTAGAATCTGCGGCGGGTCATAGGATCTCAGGGTGTACGTTTAGACAGGATTGACAGGATGAACAAGATTGCAGAAGGCACGGTAACGGGAAGAAACCGATGATGGAAAGCACCATAAGTTGATTCTTATCCGTTCCCATCTTGTCAATCCTGTTAATCCTGTCAATGATTCCAGAGTCCCAGAGACTGAGATAAGCGACTAAATAACCAACGCCATCCATTCACCGTCTTGCATGATCTCGCGTAGCGTGTCCACTCCGCATTCCAGCAGGCGAGCATTTACAACGTCCAGCTGTGTATCCAGAATCCCCGAAAGGATAAGACGTCCGCAAGTAACAGCCAGGAGTGAAGGTAACATCGGCGCGATCACGTCTGCCGTCAGATTTGCGCAGACCAGGTCAGCAGACGCTGTCGCCGCTTCAACGGTCCCAATCCGAAAGCGGATCTTCTCAGAGACTCCATTCAAACGCGCATTCTCTCTCGCAATCGCTATTGCTTCCGGGTCAGTATCGCAAGCTTCAATGAGGGCTGCAGAAAACAGTTTCGCGGAGGCAATGGCGAGTATCCCTGTTCCGGTTCCTACGTCAAGAAAACTCCCACCGGAAGAATACTTTTCGATCGCCACCAGGCACAAACGCGTCGTCTCATGCGTTCCGGTACCGAAGGCCATGCCCGGCTCAATGCGAATTACAATCCGTCCGTGGTCATCTGGAATTTCCGCCCAGGGCGGCGCAATAATAAAACGCTGCCCAACTTCCACAGGCTGCCAGCTTCTCTTCCATTCGCCCAGCCAGTCCTCATCCGCAACCTCGCGAACACTCATTTCCCTCAGGGAAGAAGATGGCAAATCGTAAACGCGCAGCGCGTTTGCCAGCTCAGTACGGACCGACTCGCGGTTGGGCGTGTGATCGAAATAACCCGCCACTCGGACGAGCTTGTCTCCGGAGTCCTTGGTCTCCGTTCCCAACGCGCCGGCCTCCATCAGTGCATATTCAACGGCCTCGCGCGCTGTTGCTTCGATCTCAACATCAAGCGCGTACCATAGACGTACTGAATAATCTTTCTGTGTGGAACTCAATCTTCTTCCTTGCCTGGAGAATTCTGGATATAAGAACAAGCGGACTAACCGGGCGAGAATAAACTACAAAGATGGGAGAAGCGAGTCAGGCTCAATCTGAACGGCTTCAGCTTCATGGCGACGCCATTACACAACTTGAGCGCGTCCTTACAGAACCGGGAGCGGACCGGATCCAAGCACTCAACTCTGCTTGTAAAGTCCAGCTGCCGGCGAAATCGTCCATTGCAGGTTGAATGAAGGATCCGGTCGCTACCGCTCACGGTTCTGTAGTGAGTGGCTTACGCCATCAAGCATCATGCGTTAGTCGCACAGTTTCAGTTTCAATAATATTGGTCGCGCGGAACAAACGTCGTAGAATGCGGCCATATTTCGAAAGGGAACAGCGCTATGACTTATTACGCAAGGATTGTGAGCACGGCGATTTGCCTGATAGCGTTTCAGAGCGTGTGCAGCGCGCAAGCCCCCGCGGCCAAAACCAAAAAACCAGCGGTTAAGAAGGTTGCTGTCGACGCCGACCCACTTGCCGAGGCGCGCCGTACCATGGCCAGCTCCCTCCTAACGTCGCTCGCCGACGAAGCGCGGAGTTTCCGCGACCTGGCGTTGCGTGCGCGTGTACAGGCTCGCGCCGCCGATGCCCTGTGGGATACTGAATCTGAGAATGCGCGCGCATTGTTCAGACGTGCGTGGGATTCGGCGCAGTCCGCCGATGAGGAGAACTCTCGGCGCTCAGAAGAGGAACGACAGGCGGCGATCGCTGCGCGCGGGAGCACGGCTAGGCGGCAGCAGCCGAGCATGCGACGCGAGGTCTTGCGGCTGGCAGCCCGGCATGATCGAGAGTTGGGCGAAGAGTTTCTGCTTAGACTGGAAGAAGCAAGGAAACAGGAGGCAGCGAATGCCCCCGCCGAGCCGACCAGCCAGGGCACTCCGCGAATCAATCCTGACGATCCCCCGCAGGCAATGGCCCAGCGTTTAAGTTTGGCCCGCCAACTGCTCGACGAGGGCGATGTCGAACGCGCTCTTCAGTTTGCCGATCCGGCGCTCTATCCCGTGAATACTCTGGGGATGAACATTCTGGATGTGTTACACGAGAAGAACTCGGCCGCCGCTGATCAGCGCTACCTTTCGCTACTTGGCCGCGCTATAAGTGATCCGGTCTCAGACGCCAACACCATTTCACTCCTGTCGGCGTACATCTTCACGCCGTACATGTACATCACTGTCCGCCCGGACGGTAACAGCCACACGCGGCGCTGGAGCGAAAAAAACGCTCCGCGAACGGATATTTCTCCGTCGTTGCAGAATGCGTTTTTCCGTACCGCCGCCACCGTGCTCCTGGGACCTGTAGCTGAGCCGGACTTGTCGTCGTCAGGACGGCTCGGGTCCTTCGTTATCATTGCGCGCATGCTTCCGCTCTTCGAGAAGTTTGGCAACGATCAATTACCCGCTTTGCGCGCGCGCCTCGCGATGCTGGCGAACGACGTACCCGAGCGGATGCGCCAGATGGAAGATCCGCTCTATACGCGCGGGATCGTTCCCGAGGATGCAAGCAAGGACCGAGTGCAGGATGCGCTTGACCGGCTTCAGCGCGCGAAGACCTCGGACGAGCGCGATCGCGTCTACTTCGAGGCAGCGATGGCGGCTTCGCGTACAGACTACGAGAAGGCGCGCCAGCTTGCCGACAAAATCGAGGAAACCGAGCTTCGTAAGCAGCTAAACGCCTATCTGACTTTCGACGCGCTGCATCAAGCCATCGACGACAAGAAGCCGGACGACGCTTTGCGGCTGCTGCGCAGCCAGGAGCTCACCAATGTGCAGCGTGCCTGGGGGCTAACGGAAGCCGGACGTCTGCTCGCGAAAACTGAACCCGATCGCGCCGCTGAGGTGCTCGACATGGCGAATGCCGAGGCGCGCCGCATTGACCAGAGTTCACCTGATCGCGTGCGAGCGCTCGTCGCAATCGTCACCCAGTTTCAAAAGATTGACAGCGCGCGTGCGTGGGAGATGATGGGCGAAGTCATCAAGGCAGCAAACTCGTTGAGCGGATTCAGCGGCGAAGATGGCGAGTTGACGATGCGCGTCGAGTTTAAGAGTGGCGGAGCAATGACGACTAATTTCAACGTCGACAGCTTCGATCTAACGGACCTCTTTACGTCGCTTGCTAGGGAAGACTTCAATCGTGCCGCTGACCTACCGAAGGGTTTCACCGGCGAGTCGCCACGTGCGGTTGCCATGCTGGCCGTTGCCCGAACCGTGCTCAACAAAAAACCGAAAGCGGAAGCACATTAAGGAAATAACCCAGTCAGGACAGCTCGCGTCAGACCAACTCGTCTG
>DASXQM010000192.1:0-3469 GCA_036507195.1 Pyrinomonadaceae bacterium
AATGCCGCGGCCAGCTTTTATCACGAGAAGGCGGGAAACATCCGTTATCTCGCTCGGGTCGAAAACAACCTCGGCTATCTTTACTTCACGATCGGACAATACAAAGACGCGCATGAACATCTCGATCGTGCCCGGAAGCTCTTCATGCGCCTCAACGACGCCGGAACCGCCGCGCAGGTTGACGAAACGCGCGCGCGGACTCTACTGGCCGAAGGCCGGCTGCGCCAAGCCGAAAGGATGGTTAAGGCGGCCGTAAAAACGCTGGAGCATGGCGGCCAGCAGGCGGTGCTCGCTGAAGCCTTGACCACGCAGGGAACAATCCTCGCGCGCCTGGGAAACCACGACCGAGCGCGCGAGCTGCTGCAACGCGCGATTGAGATTGCACAGACAGCCGGCGACTTGGAAGGCGCCGGACGCGCTTATCTCAGCAGAATCGAAGAACTGGGCAGTCGCACTCCGACAGATGAAATGGCTTCGGACTTCCGATCGGCTGCTGAACTTCTCGCCAGTTCCCAGGATCCGGCCACGAACAAGCGTTTGATCGCTTGCTCAACAATGGTCATCGACGCACTGGCCGACGATCAGATCGAAAAGTCCACCGAGAAAATTGAATCATGGGAAGGATTCTCACTTCGCGCCGAAATGACGAAGATCGAAAGGCTGTTGGTGACGCGCGCGCTGCGGGAGGCCGGCGGATCCGTGACCAAGGCTTCGAAGTTGCTGGGCTTGAAACATCATCAGAGCCTTATTTCGGTGCTCGAGAGCCGCCACCATGATCTGAATGAACAGCGATCAGTGAGAAAGCGTCGCCGACACCTGTTTTCAAAACCCAAGCGCAGTAAGAAGAAAACTGCGAGGCATGAAGCCAGCGCGCGTCCAAACCAGCTATCTGTCCTGCATGTCGAGGACCACCAGCTCGTCGCGCGTTTGGTCGAAGAAATCCTGGGTGCCGAAGGATTTCACGTCCAGGGTTGCGCTAGCGGCTTGGCGGCCTGGGAAATCCTGAAGACAAATACCAATTATGACGTGCTGATCGTCGATAACAATCTGCCCGGCCTGAGCGGATTGGAGCTTGTGCTACGTGTCCGCAGTATCCCTCATCGCCGGCATTTGCCGATCATTATGCTGTCGGGTGACGACATTGAAAGAGAAGCTTGGCGCGCCGGTGTGGACGCGTTCCTACACAAAGCGGAAGCTGTAGAGCAGCTTCCTTCGACGATCGCAAGAGTAATGAAAGAGCGCACCGATTCGTAAAGCAGCTATGGAGCCATCCTATAATCCGAATGGATGTACCGGCCGCACAATGAGATGGAAGGAACGCTCGTTGGAAGCAACATATTAAAGAAAAACCAATGGCCCACCCCATCATCCTCGGCGATCAAGTGTGGTGTCCGCGCTGCGAGCGATATGTCCAACTGCTAAAGATTAGAAAAGCGGCAAAGATCGCGGATGTCAACTCTAGGACCATCTATAGGTACATTGAAGAAGGCAAGATTTACAGTACCAAGATAGCAAGCACAACGACGCGTATTTGTAGCAGTTGCCTGCTCAGAGAAGAAGACGAAATATCCATCTCAAAATAACTTGTCAAACTAGGACATTTGATATTGCCTTCTCTCGTAGACCTGACTACTTTGTCAGCTCGTTTTTGAATCAACCGTTAACCGTTGAGAAAATGCTTCTTTCACCTCCTATTCGTTCCATCATTATTGCAATTCTGACAATCAGCTTTGGTGGCATGGTCGCCGCTGTTTATCCCCAAACTCAAAGTGAAGATGCCGTTGTGGCGGTCGTGAATGACGCCAAAATCACGCAATCCGACGTCGACAATTCAATTCTTGCGCAGATATTTCCCTTACAACAGCAGATATACGCCCTCCGCAAAGCCGCCCTGGACAATCTTATCCTCCGAACAATTCTTGAAGGCGAAGCAAAGAAGAGAGGAATGACGGTCGAGGAATTGCGACATCAATTGACTGCCGGACGGGTTATGGTTACCCAGACGCAAGTCGAAGAAGCCTATTCTGAAAACAAATCGGCCTTTGGGGCAATGAGTCCAGACGAGGCGAAGGAAAGACTCCAACTCGATTTGGAAAGCCAGGCTCGCATGCAGAATTATCTTGAAGCTGTTTCGAAATTTAAGCAGGCCGCAAAAATAGAATTGTTACTGCAAGAGCCAAGATTAGCCGGCGTCGTTGAGGACAATTCACCTTCAATAGGCTCAAAACAAGCACTTATAACCATCATAGAGTTCTCGGATTTTCAGTGTCCTTTCTGTAGGAATTCGCAGGAGCCGATCAGGCACGTTCTGCAGACTTACACGGACAAGGTCCGACTGATTTTCAGGCACAGACCCTTAGAGACTCATTCGGAAGCGTTCTTATCGGCTCAAGCTGCGTTCTGCGCTGGAGAGCAAGGTGTTTTCTGGGAATACCACGATGCTCTATTTGCTTCAGAGACGCTCTCATCCCAGATCTTGAATAAACTAGCCTCAAACCTCGGGCTCGACATAAGTAGGTTCGGGAACTGTTTGAAGTCAGACAGATCCCGCATTGCCGTTCTGAATGACCTGAACGAGGCGGTGCGTTTGGGAATAAACAGCACGCCAACTTTTGTTATCAATGGAAGACTATTTCGGGGCGCTCTTAGTTTCGAGGTTTTCAAAGACGTTATTGAGCAGGAATTAAGAGGCGTTCCACGGGCTTCTCCCAACAAATGAGCCATTACTCTCAAAAAGGAGGAAACTAACGATGAAAAATCTCACTTCCGCTTGCCTGCTATGTTTGCTTCTCTCTTGGTCCGGCGGAGTACAAGGGCGTGCGAACCCGCCCTCAACAGGCATTAATGCCGCGAGTGAACAACGGGTCAATGGCATGACACCTGAGGAAAAGGTCGTTAGGGCGGTTTACGAAAAGCTGACAAAGCTTAACCGGGCAGCGCTGCTATCAAAGCGAAGAGCCTCGCTTAGGGCATCCGAAGAGGATGTCCTGAACTTCGAGTTGAGTAACTTTCACGTGGGTCCGATCCAAGAAATTTTTGGCAAATTGCATAGAAAGACACTGACAGACGCCACAGGGGAAATCATCAGCCTGGAGCGTGTCGTGACACAACTGAACAAAGAACCGGAGCATGTTGCATACGAGGCAGAGTGGACCACCGGCCAATATGCCTCTGGAGCGCAGGATTTGACGATCGGTGATCTTCTGGGTTTAGAACCTGCGCTGAACTACGATGTTGGCGAATACGCTTTGTATGACGTGGTCGTTTCTTTTAAGGGCAAGAGTCGCGCCTACCGCGCCTTGGCTCTGTTTCATAACGCCTACGGATCCGTCGAGTACCTTAAGCCTTCGTTCTGGGACAGTGTGGTCGGAATAGGTGGCGCTTTGACCGACGTGTGGAATGAAAAGAGGCCGCCCGTCGGAGAAAGCGACGGCTTATCGATTGGCAAACCCGCTCCTTCAAGACAAGC
>DASXQM010000193.1:0-64677 GCA_036507195.1 Pyrinomonadaceae bacterium
TGAAGAGATCGCCGCCGCAGTGGCACATGAAAACGGTCATCTTGCGGCTCGCGATAATTTGAAACACGGGTTGTTACAGGCCTGTCGCGATGCTTTACTGATTATTCCGTGCGGCCGGCTGCTTGATAAAGCCTGGTCGGAAGCCGCGGAGGAGGCAGCGGATGAAAACGCCGCACGACAAGGTAACGCGGTAGCGCTGGACCTGGCCTCAGCGCTGGTTAAGATTGCCAGAAACATTCCCCCGGGCGCGCGGCCAACAATGCCGGCGGGCGTTTTCCTGTTGGGTGACGAGGAAGCGAAAGGCATCAAGTCACGTGTGCGTAGGCTTATCGCTCTCGCGGCAATCGACCACCGACCCGGTTCGCGCTATGACGGTTTCAAGAATCTATTGGTTTGGGTGCCGGCAAGCATGCTGCTGACTACCCTCGTCATGTCGGCCACCAGTACTTTCCTGCTCTCCAGAGTTCACTACCTCATCGAGCACGCAGTTTTTGCGCTCAGATAAAACAGCCATCCTTCTGCTCTCCTAGGCCACCACTCGTCCAGGCGAAGCCAATAGCTTTCCCCGCGCTACGGCGGCTGGTAGTAGTTTCCCGCTAACGTTAGAGTCAAGCACTTCAAAACGGCCTCAGTCCAGGGTTTTGTAAGACTTTGTTTCCACCAACCTAGTGAAGAGGATTTATATGAGAATTCCAAAACTCCTGGCGACTGCTTCGTCCATCATGATTGCGGTGTTGTTGACCGTGGTTCTGCCTGCAACAGCCATGGCCCAATCATTGACCGGAAGCGTTAGCGGAACTGTAAAGGACGCGGCCGGCGCGGCAATTAGTAGTGCAGAAGTGTCGCTCGTTCACTCGCAGGGGTTGCGGCGGACAGCGCTCACCGGCGCAGACGGAAAGTTTACATTCGACAACGTCACGCCCGGTTCTTATGCATTCAGCGTTACTCACTCAGGCTTTGGGCAGTATAGCTCAGCCGTACGAGTGATCCCGGGAGACAAGAAAGAGTTGAGCGTGGAGTTGGAGATCAACCCGCTCAGCGAAGAGGTGACGGTGACAGCGGAAGCAGGACAAGTTTCTGATGCACGGAAGCTTGCCCAGCCGGTCAACGTCATCAATGAGCAGGAGATTCTTGAGCGCGGAACGGAGGTAGTGGCTCAGGTTGTTGACGAAGAACCGGGCGTCAATCTGCAACGCACCAGTCCTTCGCTCAGCGCTGTTTTCGTGCGCGGACTAACGGGACGTAACGTTGCCGTGTATGTCGACGGAGTGCGCTACACCACCAGCGCCCAGCGCGGTGGCGTAGGCACATTCTTCAGTCTCATCGAACCATCAAGTCTTGAGGCAGTGGAAGTATTGCGCGGTCCTAACAGCTCGCAATACGGGTCAGACGCGCACGGAGGAGTAGTCAATTTCATTTCGCATTCCCCGAGGTATGGAGACGAAGACGGCGAAGTTCACGGCAACACAAATACTTTTTATTCTTCCCCAACCAATGGCTTCGGCGGCAATCAACTATTGACTTATGGAACGAAGCGCTACGGCTTACTCCTTAACGCGAACGCGCGACGGATCAGTCGGCTGCGTCCGGGCGCCGGCCTTGACACACATGCAGCGGCGACGCGCTTTCTCGGCATTTCCTCCGACTTCTTCGGCGAACGACTAGCTGACACAGCTTTCACGCAATACGGCGGATTGCTTCGCGCCAGCTTCAACCTCGACGATACCTCTCAGGTTCTGTTGAGCTACGACCGCAATCAGCAGGACGGCGGCAGGCGTTACGACCAACTGCTGGGCGGCGACGGCAACCTGATCGCCGACCTGCGCAACCTGATGTCGGACGTGTTCTACGTGCGTCTTCTCAGGCAAAACCTCGGCTTCTTCGATAATGCCTCATTCACGTTCTCTTACAACGGCCAACGCGAGGAGAGGATAAATCAGGGCGGGAATGGCAATCCCACCGGGGCGATAACTAATCAACGGGAGCGAACCAATGTCCTGGGTTTCAACTTCTACGTCGACAAGCAGCTTGGCGAACGCAACACACTTTTGTTGGGCGCCGATGTTTACCACGATCGAATCGCGGCTCCGGCATTTACCACCGACCCGGTCAGCGAAGCGGTAGTCAGTTCTCGCCCGCGTATTCCGAATGGCGCGCGCTATCTTGCTTACGGCCTCTTCGCCCAGGATGTTTTCACTGCTATTCCCGATCGACTGCGGGTTAGCGGCGCCTTGCGCTATAACGTGGCATCCTACCGAGCGCGTGCTACTGATTCTCCGGTGGTTGGGGGCCGGCCACTCTTTCCTGATGACAGCGAACGTTTCGGCGCGTTTTCCGGCCGCATCGGCGCTGTGCTAGATATCGGCGGGGGCTTTGACGTCGCCGCCAAGTACGCCCGCGGCTTTCGCGCTCCTAACACAACGGACTTGGGAATCGTCGGATTAGTGGGCACCGGCTTTGAAGTTAACTCCCAAACGGCTGCGAGTCTCGGCGGGCTTATCGGCACGACATCGGGAACTGATGCCGTTTCCACCGGGATTCCCATAACACGCTTACGACCTGAAACCAGTGACGGCTTCGATCTTAGTTTGCGCTATACGAGCAAACGGTTTTCCGGGGAATTAACCGGGTTCACGATCAAACTGAACGATGTTTACTTCGACCAGGCTCTCATCCTGCCCCCGGGAGCAGTCGGGAAAGTTCTCGGCAATGAGGCGATTACTTTCCAGGACAGCGTGAAGGGGTGGGTATCAGTGGGCACCGCTCTTGGCGTTCCCGGCAGCCCGGTTCTCGTGCGCGTGAACTACGACGCCGCGCGGATCAATGGCCTCGAGTTCAATTCCCAGGGAAGGCTGAGCGATCAATTCACCGCGAAGGCTAATTTCACTTACATCCGTGGCTATAGTCTTATCAACGGACTACCGCCGAATATCGAAGCTGGCGTTCCCAATCCCGCGGGGTTCGTTAGCCTGCGCTACCAACCACGAAGGCATTTCTATCTCGAAGCATACTCGACTCTAACGGGCCGCCAGAGACGTCTGTCGTCACTCGACCTGCTTGACCGTCGTACCGGCGCCGCCCGTTCACGCACCGCTATTCAAAACTTCTTTCGTCGAGGAGCTTGCGTGCACGGACTCACAACTCCGGGTGCGGCCGGCTGCGGATCTCCTGGCGGTATCTTGATCCCCACTGGCGAGACATTGGCACAAGTGCAGAACAGGCTCCTGCCTCTTGGCGCGACTATCAATGGCGTAACAATCGTCGACAACGGCACTAACGTACCGCTTTTCACCGCGGCCCCTGGCTATGGACTGGTGGGTCTGCGTGGTTCGGTCCGCTTGGGCGAACGCTCGGAACTCTTATTCGACTTTGAAAATCTCGGGGACAAACAATATCGCGGGATCAGTTGGGGCATCGACGGCGCCGGTCGCGGCGTGACGCTTCGCTATCGGTACAAATTCTGAACTTGCTGCCAAGGGTTGAAGGTGGGTTGGAGATTCCCGTTTAGAAAGCGCACTTGTGCGCCCGAGGCAAGATTCAAGCGAGGCTGGATATGTCAGCCGTTACACTCAACATCCGGTTGATTTCACGGTTGGAACCCTGACACAGCTTGCCTCAGCGCGTCCCTTCAACTCCACGACGGGCGTTGACAACAACGGGGACGGCACGACCACGAACGCGATTCCGGCGTTCGCAAACATCGACCCGCCGCGGATGTTTCAGATGCAAGCGCGGTTCATCTTCTGAGTGAGTGAAAGCGGCTCAGATGTCCGATAAACTTCAGTTTGTCGTTTTGGCTAGCAAGCGACAATCTAAAATTGTCGGACCCCTGGTCAACGCAGATTCTGGCCTTCTCGTACTGTGGTTGGAAAGACAGCCGGTATTTGATCAAGCGGGCGATCCAATTGGAATGGCGGCTTTTTGCCGGCCACATAAAACCGCATGGCTAGGCCAAGAATTCCCACCGCAGTAGCAATCCAAATTACGGCCCACGCCAGCGCAGGAATGCCCGTGGCGTTTGCCATGTTCACTGCGTCTGTCGGCACTGACGGAGCAAATGGCGTTGACAGGAAGAAGACCGTCTTCAGATCGAGCAGCGCATTGAGGACGCATTGCACTGCCAGGAAGCTGACGAAGAAAGTCGCCACGCGGGCGCTCGCGTACCTGGCTACGAGGATCAAACCCAGGGTGAGTAGCGTTCCTGCCAATATCGTAAAGGGAATTGCGGACCAGGCAGTGCCGGAAACGACTGGTTTAATAAGTCCATAGATGAGCGTCAGCGCGAAAACCACAGCGGCTGATCCAAGCAAAACCACGCGGGCGGCAATAGTTTTGCGAATTAACACCAACAACAAGGCGCCGAAGGTCATCGAGCCCAGGTAGCCGGCACTGGCTACGAACATTTGAGAAATTGTGCCGCCCTGGGAAGTGTAGGTTTCTCCGCTCGCGTTCGTTGCTATGCTCAGGCTCGCGACGGAATTTCCTGTCAGCAGAGCGGCAATGGCGTGTCCGCCTTCATGTATAAAGGTGACGAAAATACGGAATGGATAGGTAAGTATCTCAGCAAACGGAATGAACCAAAGAATTATTGAAAGCACAGCAGCGGTGAGTAAGAGGGTTGCTTGTGGACGCGCATCATGGGAAATACCTAACTTCATACTCAAGTCTCCATTCGACTACCAACAACAGACACTCCATTAAACGTCGAAGAAATAAATGATGTTCCCTGTTTTATCCTCACCTTAAACTGTCTATCCACCTCCAACGCGGCCCGAGGGCTACAAAACCGGGAGGCGCAGCGACGGGATCCAGGTCTTTGCCTCGCTCCTAATGACGAAATCATCAATCGCGCACCATACAGAACCGCGAGCGGTAGCGACCGGATTCCACACGCAACTTGCACCATACAGAACCGCGAGCAGTGGCGACCGGATGCCACGCAACCTGCTATCGGCGATACGGCGACACAAAATGAAAGCATTGGGTTGAGTGTAGGATCCGGTCGCTACCGCTCGCGGTTCCGTATTGAGCTTGAATCCCAGGGTGACTATTCTTTCTGGTTTGACCGTTGATTCACTCTAACAAAATCTCCAGACTTTCCACCAGTTTTACGCTCAAGGCGTATATCAGAAATGGTGATTCCCTTGTCGAGCGCTTTGCACATGTCATAAATCGTCAGCGCAGCCACGGAAACGGCAGTCAGCGCTTCCATTTCAACGCCGGTTTGGGCATTAGTGGAAACACTGGATTCGAGATGGATGCCGTAACTCTCAATCTGTGCCTGGACATCGACGTGAGTGAGCGGCAGCGGGTGGCAAAGAGGAATGAGTTCGGCAGTTCGCTTGGCGGCCATGATCCCCGCGAGTCGCGCTGCTTCCAGCGGATCGCCTTTCGGCGTTCTGTGGTCCTGAACCGCTTTAACTGTTTCAGGCGACATCAACACTCGCGCTGACGCCACGGCATGGCGCGCGGTCGTCGCCTTGTCGCTGGTATCGACCATTTTGACGCGACCTTCGTCATCTACGTGAGAAAATTGATCCATCGGCAAGCAATTTACGTACAACAGTCTTATGTGTGGAAGATAACACTTGCGCTATTGCCTTTTTTGCTACTAACAGAATAATCTTACTACAATCTTCACGGCAAAATCCGAACATAGGGCAGTAATCGTAAAATAGGTGACGAAGGAAACGACCGATCAGTCGATCGAAGCCCTCGGACTTTAAAAGGGGGAACGGAGAGACCGCAGCCGAGATCGCAACGCCGAGTTCAACTATGTCAGCGCCCTCAGGAAACAACAACGTCGCGTTAAATTCTTCGGCCGGCTACAGCGGCGTGGTCGAACATTCGGGACCCCTTCATTCTTTCCTTGAACACGCGACAGTATTGATCTTTCCCGTCGTGTTAGTTCTGAATCTCCACTGGGCAAGCTCCGATCTCTACAAACTCGAACTGCTGTGGTTGATAGCGCTGGCGATTCCTCTTGGGGTGATCCTGGGCGACTTCGTTTCTGGAATTGTGCATTGGGCGGCGGATACTTACGGCTCTGAAGATATGCCCGTAATTGGGCCTAGCCTGGTCAAACCTTTTCGTCTTCATCACATCTACCCGCGCGACATCTGCACTCACGGTCTCGTGGAAACTACCGGCAACGTTTGTATTCTTGCCGTGCCCTTACTTTCACTCAGTTTGTATCTGCAGTGGCTGATGCCGGGATCCGGCTTGCTGGCGTTTTCAGTGGTTTGTTTGGCCTTAATGGCGACAGCGACTGTAGCGACTAACCAGTTTCACAAGTGGGCCCATCAGGAAAGCCCTTCTGCTTTTGCGCGCTGGCTGCAACGCAAGCGACTTGTGTTAGAGCCGGCCCATCATAAGCGACATCACACCGAGCCTTTCAACGTCAACTATTGCATTACAAACGGCTGGCTCAATCCGCTCTTGAATAAACTGAAGTTCTTTCGCAGGCTCGAAGCGACGCTGGCCTTCTTCGGAATCAAGACTGCGCACGCAAAGCACGCAAGCACCGAGAATAACCTGTCATCTGGATGCGCTCCATCTGTTTAGACCAAAGACGCAGAGCGCGAAGCGGTAGTTTGATCTGAGACAGGTCTGTGTACGATTCCGAAAAGGTTGACGAACGTTGATGCGCTTCAGCTGCGGCGGGCGATCAGCATTCAAGCTGAACGGAAGAGCACCAAGTCTTTCGCACACCCGCTTGTTGTGCTGCGGCGGTATGTTCCCTACTCTGTCGACAATAGTACAGACCCACCGGTGTAGGTAGAATGTCGGGGATGAAAGGCAACATCGGGGTCTACAACCTGCACATGCAGACGATGGGCGGCGGGGAAAAGTTAACGCTCGCCCTGGCCGAGCATTTGAGTCTTGGCCACAACGTCTGGCTATTCCACGCCGGCCCGTTGGACGTCACCTCGCTCGAACAATTTTTTGGGGTTGACCTAAGTCGAGTCAAAACTATGGCCCTCAAAAGCCCGGGGCCGCTTCTGAGAATCGTTGCGAAGTTACGAGGTAGGCGGGCGCCGGCCTTTTCACTTCATCATTATCTTCAGCTCAGAAACCTCAAATTGGATCTTTTTTTCAATAACACTTATACGAGCGGCCTGATCTGTCCGGCGGCCCGCGGCGTCTTCATGTGCATGTTTCCCTACCGCCCCGCCCCGCGCCCAGCAGCCAAGAGTCTGCCACACCGAGCCAACGATGCCCTGGTCGATTGGGTGGAAAAATGTGTGACTGGCTTCACCGTACAGAACGTGGTCGAATCTTATTCGACCGTCGTGGCCATCTCCCGCTACTCCGCGGAGTGGGTCCATAAAATGTGGGGACTCCGCCCTGCAATTATCTATCCGCCGTGCGACGACATGGGACCCGGCGCCGCCAAGCAAAAAATCCTTCTTCACGTAGGACGATTCATCGCCGACAACGGCGAGAGGGAACGGCACCACAAGGGACAGGGTATCCTCCTAGAGACCTTCAAGGGAATGACGGACCTTCACCGAGAAGGGTGGGAGCTCCACTTTACCGGCAGCGTCGGCGCCGACGAGGAGTCCGCGAAGTCTGCCGCGGCCCTGGTGCAAGCCGCGAAAGGTTTCCCGGTCACGTTTCACTTTAACGCGGGGCGGGAGGAGATGCGCGATTTGTACCGGAGGGCCGCCATCTACTGGCACGCTACCGGCTACGGATTCCCCGCCGACGACTACCCAGCCAAGCAGGAACATTTCGGCATCACGACGGTCGAGGCGATGTCCGCCGGCGCGGTGCCGGTCGTGAAAGGTTCGGGCGGGCAGAAGGAAGTCGTGACTCACGAGGTCGACGGACTCTGCTGGGATGATACCGCAGACCTCGTGAGTCGGACGCTCAGATTGGTCAACGACCCTGACCTGCGCGGGCGTCTGAGCCGGCAGGCGGTCGCGTCGAGCAAGAGGTTCGGCAGGGATGCTTTCGCCGCGAGCGTGGACCAGTTGGTCGGGCATTTACTGTCAGGCGACTCGGCGCAACCTTTTTCGGGCAGGTAAATTTCGGACGGCGTTTTAAAGCTCGTCGAGCCGCCACACCCCAAGGCACTTTCCCAGTTCCGCGTCCTCGACAATCAGCTTCAGCGGCGGCGGGAAGTTGAAAGGGGGCAACTGCAGATTCACAGACCTCCAACCCCCGTCGGGGCAATCCGTGTTTTCCTGAACCGTCGTGTGCGTCGTGCAGATTAGGTATCTGGCGTCGGCCCTCTTGAAATTAGCGACGGAGGCGTGGATGCTCCCGAACGAAAGGTGGATCAGGCAGTCCCGGCACAGAATTACGTCCGCGCTTGGAAGCCTGTCTTTCGTGACGTCCAAGACAACGAAGGCTCTTCCCTCGCCCCCGTATAGGCGCCGGTTGCGGGCGATAAGGTCCGGCACGACGTCGGCACCGGTGTATTTGACCACCCCCAGTTTCGTATACCTGATCCAGTTGAAGTCGCCACACGCGGCGTCGAGCAGTGTCTTTGCCTGGAGTTCCTTGAGCAGAGACGGGAGGTCAGACATAATCGCCGCCGTGCGCGCCAAGGTCGAGCCCCTGCCAGAAACCGACTCCGGGTCCTGCCATACATTCTTGTGGTAGATTTCAGAGAAGACCGTCTTCAGCGAGGGACGTCGGAAGGCCTGGTGGGCTTCGTGGTAGGCCGCGACCGCCCGCGGGAAGTTGGATTTGATGAAAGATTTAACTCGCCCGGCTGCTCTCATGCGGACCCGTTTCCATTACCAAGATTTTAAGGCGACTGAGATCTGGCGTTATCTTTCCACACGGCGGACACTCCCAGGATAGCATTCGCGCCCTGGCCTGAACTGGTAGCTCAAGGCTGGCCCGCGGCTCGCCCTCACTGGCTGGTCATGGCCCACGCCTCCACTCTACACCAAGGTTCTTCCCACGGTTGGCGTTGCTGCCACGATTCGCGGCGTTTCTGGACAAAGTACTCGACGGTGGTTTACAAAGAGTTTTGCTCTCGCAATCGTCCGGTTCAATCAGGGTGAAAAAGGAGTGGTGAAACCCACATGGGAATCAAGAATGACAGCTGGCGTGGTTAGTGGTAAAGCCGCCTTGGTGGTTGCGCATCCCGGCCATGAGTTGTGCGTTTACGGCTGGCTTGAGGAGGCACGCCCGCGGGTGTTCGTCCTTACCGACGGCTCGGGGCGTACCGGCATATCTAGGCTCAAGTCAACCACAAAGATCCTCTCCCGCGTCGGCGCCAGCCCGGGAGCAGTGTACGGGCGTTTCGCCGACCGCGAAATCTACGCGGCGCTACTCCGTGGCGATTTCGGCCTGTTCGAGCGACTCGTCGCGGAACTCGCCGAGGCCTTCGTCTGGGAAGAGATAGAGTACGTCGCGGGCGACGCGGCCGAAGGATACAATTCGGTCCATGATACCTGTCGCATAGTGATCGATGCAGCGGCCGAGCTTTCGAGTCGCACGAGCGGGCGCCGGATCATCAATCGAGACTTCCTGCTATTCCGCCGCCACAGCGCGGTCTCGGACGAGGTGCACGCCGGCGAAATCCGGCTCATGCTAGACGACGCCCAGTTAGCGCGGAAACTGTCGGTGGCGCGGGAATACTCCGAGCTTAAAGATGAGGTCGACGCCCTACTCGACCAGAAGGCGCTCGAGGCGTTGCGGGCGTTCCCTGAACTGAGCGCGCACATCAGCGACTTCGTCACGAGTGATATGGGGGGCGAGGCTTACCGGGTGGAAAGCCTGCGCCTAGCGGGTGAGTCGACTCGTGGGGACGGGGTGGCGAACGAGATCCCTTTCTACGAGAGGTACGGCGAGATGCTGGTCACGGCCGGCGCGTACGACCACGCAATCCGTCGTCGCGATCACATCGCACCCCTGGCAAAGGCCATGCGGCGCTTCGTCGACGCTCAACTCTAGCGCGTCTTCCTGCGGGCGCTCACCAAATCCCCGGGACTCAGGGCAAACAGGGTTCGATGACAGAGAAGGCCCTGGAAGGCCGCAGAAGGGAGACTACGAGATGACCGAGTCATCCCGCATCGTGATGAGCGCCGCAGAGGTCGCCGAGCAGCTCGGCGGCTTCGTACGCGGCAACCCGGAGCTTCAATTGACAGGGTTCCAGCCTCTGCACGTTGCGGGGGAGAGCGATCTTTCATTTCTTCACCTCAGCAAGTATCGCGCCGCCGCGCTGAACAGCAGGGCGGGTGCCATCATCGTCAACCGCGGCGTCGAATTGGGTGAGCGGACGCTGATCGTAGTCTGCGATGCGAGTGAGGCCTACCGGAAGGCGATCGACATCTTCTACCCGGACGTGCCGATGCGGGCGGGCGTCGACCCGAGCGCGATTATTGATGGGTCGGCGACGCTCGGCGCCGGCGTCCAGATCGGCCCCCGGGCCATCGTGGGAGCGGATGTCGTCGTCGCGGACGGCGTGTCGGTGATGGCCGGCGCGATCATCGGCGAAGCGTGCAGCATCGGGCGCGACTCCATTATTCATTACGGCGCCGTGCTCTACCCGGGCGTGATAGTGGGCGAGCGCGTAACGATCCACGCCAATGCGGTCGTGGGGGTGGACGGCTTCGGCTTCCGCCGATCACCGGATGGCAAGCTCCGACGCATCCGCCAGGTCGGCCGCCTCGTCATCGAGGACGACGTGGAAGTAGGTGCCTGCGCGTGTGTGGACCGGGGGACGCTGGCCGAAACCCGCATTGGCCGTGGGAGCAAGCTTGATAAGTTCGTCTATATCGCACACAACGTGGAACTCGGGTCGGACTGCATCGTCCTCGGCCAATCCGCCATCGCCGGCTCGACGCGGGTCGGCTCCGGGTCGATTATGTGCATGCAATCCGGGGCTCGCGAACACATCGTCATCGGCGAGCGGACGACGGTCTTGGCTCGCGGGTTCGTAGTCAGTGACACGGCGCCCGACTCCGTCCTTGCTGGAGCGCCCGCCATGCAGGCCGCGCGATGGCGTAGAGTAGTCGCCATCACCAAGCAGCTCCCTGATATCTTGGGCGTGTGCCGGAAGCAACTGAGAACGTGTGGTGGCGCCCCGGAGAGTCGTCGCGGCACGGATGAGTGATATGACACGGCGACACCCCCCGCCGCCGCCCGGACCCTTAAGTCGAGAGGACCTGTCGATGCTCGGACTGCGAATCCTGATAGCCAACGCGACGCTGGCCTCTCTCACAGGAACCGAAACCTACGTCCGCGACCTCGCGTTGGGACTCTTGCGCAAAGGGCACACCCCTATCGTCTACGCCCCGGAACTGGGTGAGCTCGCGCAGCAGTTGCGCGACGCGACGGTGCCGGTCGTCGACGACCTGGCCGCCGTGGGTGCTACGCCGGACGTTATCCACGGGAACCATAACACGGAACTAATGACCGCGCTGCTGCACTTCCAAAACGTCCCGGCGGTCTTCTTCTGCCACAGTTGGACAGACTGGATCTCTTCGCCGCCCTCCCACCCGCGCATCCTAGCCTATGTCGCCGTGGACGACACCTGTCGCGACAGGCTCCTATGCGAACACGGAATCCCGGAAGAACGGCTGCGAGTGGTACTGCACGCGGCTGACCTCGAACGATTCATGCCGCGCGGTCCGTTGCCTGCGCGACCCCGCCGCGCCCTCGTCTTCAGTAACAACGCCAACAAGTGGACGCACCTGAACGCGGTGCGTGAGGCGTGCGCCCAAGCCGGCATCGAGCTCGACGTCGTCGGCTCCGGGGTGAACGCCCCCTCCTCCAGCCCCGAGTCGCTGCTCGGCAATTATGACCTGGTCTTCGCGAAGGCCCGCTGTGCCCTCGAAGCTCTCGCCGTCGGCGCGGCGGTCATCCTGTGTGACGCGCACGGGAGCGGTCCCCTCGTGACGGCGGCCGATCTCGAAAGACTAAGGCGGCTCAACTTTGGCGTCCGCACCCTTAGCGAAAAGGCTACTCCCGACCAGCTCCTGCGCGAAATCGAGCGATACGATGCGGCGGATGCGGCTGAAGTTTCGCGGCGCGTCCGCGCCAGCTCGGACCTCGGCGCCGTCGTCGACGATGCCCTCAAGCTCTACGGCGAGGTCATCGCCGAGTACAAAGGGGTGCTGCGCGCCGACCCAGAGCAAGAGAATCGCGCAGCGGCAGACTACCTGCGGTGGCTGACGCTGAACGCGCGGCGGACACAGGCCGAGTGTGAGTCGATACTGGCGAACTCTTTAACCCTGCGCCTGCGGAATCGCATCGGGCAACTGCCGTTGCTGAAGGGCCTCCTAAGCAGGCTCGGGAACCTGGCCCGCCGGGGCGGAGTGTGAACCACGTGGACGCCCGGACGCGGACGGGTGGAGATCGAATGGCGAGGGTCAGCATCATCATCCCGACTCACGGCCGCCCGCAGATGCTGCGGCGTGCCGTTGAGAGCGCGCGCGCGGCCGGCACCGACGTCGAGGTCGTCGTCGTCGATGACGCCTCGACTGATGAGACCGCCGAAGTCTGCCGCGCGCTCGAAGGCATCACGTACGTGCGACTCGAACACAATCAGGGAGTGGCCGGGGCGCGCAATGTCGGCCTTCTGGCCAGTTCGGCCGACTACATCGCGCTCCTGGACGACGACGACCTGCGGCTGCCCGGCTCGCTCGATCGGCAGACCGCCGCGCTCGACGCGGAGGCAGCAGCCGGGTTCGTCTGCGGCTCTATGCTGATGGCGGACCAGGATGGCCGGCTCACCGGGGAGGTCTCAGTGCCAGGGCACCCGGGAGGTGACGCGTTCTGGGATTTACTGGAGCTGGTCTTTCCCGTCATGCCCATCTCGGTCGTCATCCGGAAGGAGTGCTTCACGCGCGTCGGGCTGTTCGACAGTGGGCTGCCGGGTCTCGATGACTGGGATATCTTCGTACGCATCGCGGAGCTCTATCCGGTCGCCATCGTCGACGAACCGGTCAGCATCTACAAGCAGCCGACGCCTTCCTCCGGCCAAGGCTCGTCGGCCCAGGCGCGCCACCTTTCGCGTGCCGCGCGCCATCACTTAAAGCTGCTTCGTCTCCCGCGCGCGGCCGCCGCCCCGGCCAGTGTGCGCAGGGATGTGCGGGCGCGGACTTTGGACCGCATCGCCGACACGCTGCTCTTCAACGCCGCCCACCGGTTGCGCGAAGGCTCGTACCGTCCCGCCGCGGCAAACGGCTTGGCCGCCTTGCGACTGAAGGCTTCGCGAGCCCTCCGCCCAGCCGGCTACAGGCGGCTGGCGTCGATGCTGCTCGTGCCCGAGGCTAAGCCGCCCCGGGGGCTTTAGCCGTTAAAGCACACGGCCGGAAGTCCAGGGTAAGTTGAGCCCTTTTATGCCCGAGGTAAGCGTCATCATCCCGACACACGGCCGCCCGCACATGCTGCCGCGCGCCGTCGAGAGCGCGCGCGCGGCCGCCGCCGACGTCGAGGTCGTCGTCGTCGACGACGCGTCGATCGACGAAACCGCTGAGGTCTGCCGCGCGCTCAAAGGCGTCCGTTATTTGCGCGTCGAGCGTAATCAGGGAGTGGCTGGGGCGCGCAACATCGGGTTGCTTTCCGCCCGCGGTGAATACGTCAGTTTCCTCGACGACGACGACGTGCGGTTGCCCTCCTCGCTGGATTTGCAGCTCGACGCCCTACGCTCCTTGCCCGAGGCGGGGCTGATCTACGGTCAGGCCCTTTACGACGGTCAGACGGATCGGGCGGGACACGATCGGTACCCGCAAACCTGTCCGCGCGGGGACGTCTTCTGGAAATTGCTCGCACGTAACTTCATTCCGTGCGGCTCGGCCGTGTTCCGCCGTTCGTGCCTTTTCGCCGCAGGGCTGCTCGACCATTCCGTCGCGGGTATCGACGACTGGGACTTATGGGTCCGCATCGCCGCGCTCTACCCCGTGATGGCGCTCGAGCAGCCCGTAATGATTTGGCGCAAGACCACGCCCGGCTCCGACCAGGGCAGCGCGCGCGCCGTCGAGACGGTCACGCTGAGCACGCGCCAGTTCCACCGGCGCTGGCTCAAACTTCCGCGCGCCGCCCGTGCGACTGCGGCGCTAAGGCGTGAGGCGTCGCGGCAGTTCTCGAAGAACATGGCAAGCTACCTCGCCTTCGAGGCCGCTCGTTCCCTCTCGCACGGTCACCTTTTGCGCGCGCAAAACTGTGCGTTCGCCCTGCTGCGTCTCCACTCCCGAGGGCTCGCGCGGCGCACGCTGGACGGGTTCGCAAAGGGGTCATCGATGCATGGGGCGGGGGAGCATTGATCTTGGGAGAATCGCGTCCGGGGTCGGCCCGCGCTGGCGTGAGGCGGCCACGGCTCACGTCTCGTAACCTAATTCCTTTAACAAGTCGCCCGCGACCAGCTGAAACCTCATCCGCTCATCCGCACTCATCGCTCCCTTCCACGCAAAAACGCGCCCTGAGTCGGGCGGTGCCGTCGTACGTTGCTGTTGACGGAATCTCTCTTCGCGTGTCAGCAGCGGCGTGCCGTCCGCACCTGAACGCCCCTTGTGCTCTCTGAGCCGCTCAGGGGTTTGCGTGTAATAGCTCAACATGGTGCATTCAAAACTTAGGCCGACGTGGTCGCAGACTCGATCGAGGATCTCCCGCGTGTTCAGGATTAAATCTTCGTAGCGGACCTCCAGATAGTCCCGGCGGCCAAGTCCTGCCCTGCGCGCTGCGAGAACGCACTTACGCCAGTAAGCCGCCTGCGTCTCTATGTCCCAGCCCGGCGAGAACCACATCTTCCTTAAAGATAGTGCGACGTCGCGCCCGTCGCGGATGATGTGAATGAAACGCACCTCGGGTAACACACGCCTGATGGCGTCCAGGCTCAGGCAGTAGATGGGCGTCTTGTCGCCCCACCGCGGTTTTGCCATGCGGGCGGCGTAGAGCCGGTAGAATGCCCTATACCCTTCAGAGACGGTGAACGGGGTGATCTCGGTCAGGGCTTGCCAAAAAGTCTCTTCCGGCACCTCGAAATCAGGCCAACTTGGGGCCGAGTTCGGATGGTTCACCACCGCGCGAAAGAATCTTTCGCGAAGCATATCCCCATTTCCCGCGAGCTGCGCGCCAAGCGTTAGGAACCCTGTTTCCGGCGGGATCGCTAACTCCGAGTGGGTGTCCAGCATAAACCGCAGCAGGGTGGTCCCTGAACGGGGCGCGCCGACGATGACGGGCATGGGGTAAGGGCGAGAAGTTGAGAGGTCCCCTGAGCGAGAAACGTGATGCATTCTTCGCCAGAACTTGGACATGAGACGTTCCGAACTAATGCTATCCTGCCGCTAAGAGAAGGCTGCAAAGCTCATCCATAAGAAAACCTGCAAGGTAACCCAGAGGCTGAGGATCACCTCGCGCTCGTTTTAACGTCGCACGCCGCGCACGAGCACGTATTCGAGCAAACCCATCGTGAAGCCGCGATAGACAGCGATGTCCAGCAGCAGACCAAGGCGAGACAGTGCGAAGCCGCGAATCTTGCTTATCGCTCGAATAGTTTCGGGCCTCATTTGCTCGAAATAGTAGCCGGGAATTACCGACGCGCCGATTTCCTCTATCTCAACCTCCTCGAATCCGGCCTCCAACATCTTCCGCCTGTACACGTCGGCCGGATACACGTTCGCACGCGGAACCTGCCATAGTTTGCGCGCGGCTTCGGCGACTAACTTTTCAAGCGGATTGCGTGGCGGGTTCTTTACGATGAAGTCAGCCATCGCAATCACGCCGCCTGGCTGCAACACTCTATGCGCTTCATGTAAAAACTTTTCCCGCGTATCAAAGTGCTCGGGACCTTCAATGCTCAACACGTGCGTAAAGCTTCCGTCAGGGAAGGGAAGTTCGATGGCCGTGCCGTGATGAAATTGCACGCGATCTTCTAGCTGCGCTTCCAGGGCACGTCGCCTGCCATGTTCGATATGTCCCCAGGTCACGTCGAGCCCGTCGATGGAGATTGGCGAAAAGTTTTGAGCTAAGTAAATGTCCTGCGTGCCCATCCCCGGCGCAACGTCCAGTAGTTTGCTGGTGTCATTGAGGCCGAGGATAGTACCCATCCGGTGCACCAGGTTTTCGGCGGCCTTGATGTAATCGGAAATTCCAGCTTCCCAAAGTCCGAAATTTAGATATCCGTTGTGCCAGTTCGCATAGTTCTCTATGCCGCCGGAGTAAAGATTTTCCACCTTGCGTTCGTGCGCGCTGGCGCTCCAAAGTTTCCGTTCGGCCTGGCTCATTCAAACTCCATTCAGGTAGTCCGATAATCTTTAGATTGTCGTTAGCTAGAGTAAACGACAGTCTAAAGGAAGCTCTGAACAAGTACCGCGAAGCAGTTGCGACCTTCAGCTCAGGGTTGCCTTGGCGGCGACCCTGGGTGTCGAATTGCCTGTCGATAGTATTCATACTGGAATACAGACAATTCTCACCTTCGTTCCCGGTTCAAGTACACCCGCGTCTTGCGGCACGATTATCAGTGAAGTGGCCCTTACAAACCCAACAAAATCCGACGACCCTCCCCATTTCAATGGCTCAGCCATCAGGATTCCTTCCTCGTTGGTGCTTAGCTCGGCCGGCAAATAGCTTTCCCGCTCAACCGCTCCTTTTACACGGCGGGTGAGTACGGCCCAGTCTTCAGGTAACGTCGTCTCCTTCGCTCCCTGCATTGCGAGCAACGCCGTGCGCGCGAATAGATTAAACGTAACTGATACCGAAACCGGATTCCCCGGCAAACCAAAGAAGAGGGTTCCATTTGGCAAGCGCGCAAAGACCGCGGGCTTACCCGGCCTTAGCGCCACACGTTCAAAAAAGATCTCGGCCTTGAGTGCTCTCAAAGCCGGCTTAGTAAAATCATAAGCGCCGACGGAAACACCACCCGACGTAACTATGACATCGCTGCGTTCCGCCGCCTCCGTGATCTGACGCTTTAACAGCGACGTATCATCGCCAGCGAGAGGAAGCCGCTCAACAATCGCCCCGGCCAACTCCGCATAAGCCGCGATTGAAAAATTGTTTGAATCGCGAATCTGATCCCGGCCGGGTCTTTGATCTATCGCTACTAACTCGCTTCCAGTTGCCAATACGGCAACTTTCGGCCGCTGGCCCACATTGATCTGCGCATAACCGAAAGACGCAAGCACCGCCATTGCCGCAGCGCCGATCTGCTCGCCCGCGCGCAGAACAACTTCACCAGCTTTGATTTCACTCCCGCGCGTGACGATCGATCGGCCGGGCATTACTGCCTGGATAATCTCAACTTCGGCGGTGCCATCAACTACTCCCAGTTCCCGGGTGAGTTCAATCTGCTGCACGCTGTCTGCGCCGGCGGGAACGGGCGCGCCGGTCATGATCCGAACTGCCTCGCCCGCCTTCACTTCATGATGCCAACCGCGTCCGGCGGCCGACTCACCAACGATTCTAAGTTTGGCGGGCACATTCTGCGCGTCACTCGCGCGCAGCGCATAGCCATCCATCTGCGAGCGATCGAATGGCGGGAGATCAGAATCGGCAACGATGTCCTGCGCCAGGAAGCGACCACGTGCCTGCGCGAGTGAGACTGATTCGGTTGGCAGCGCGCTCGTCTGTTGTTTGACGATTCGAATTGCTTCAGCGACCGGGATCATGGTTGCCGTAGTGTAGCGATTACGTTTTAGTTCGATGGGTTAGGTTACACAGTTCCGCGGCTCGACTCTAAACTTACCCGGCAAAAATGAAAAGCGGCTGCGCTTCATCCTGGCTGAAGTGCAACCGCTTCAAAATGGCGGAGCCGACGGGACTCGAACCCGCGACCTCCGACGTGACAGGCCGGCGTTCTAACCAACTGAACTACGACTCCGCATTTTCAAATCTGAGATCTCAGATTTGAAGTTTTCAAACTTTTGGTAGGCACGGAGGGACTCGAACCCCCAACCTCTTCCTTGTAAGGGAAGCCGTCTACCATTGACGTACGTGCCTACTGTAGGACAGACCCGGCGGTCTGTCACTCTAACCGCGTACGACAGACATTCCTGTCTGTCCGCAGTGAGAATCGGACAGGCGGGAATGCCTATTCCGACGAAACCTTCTCGGGCACGTCCGCTTCAAATAATAACCTAAAAGAACTTTGCCACCGGCACTCGAAAGCGATGGCAAGTGAGTGGTCATGCTAAGAGAAGGAAACGAGGCTGTCAAGGTGAGCAAAAATGATAGTCCCGCACCTTGGAGTTGCGCGACGGATTACGCTATTACATCGCGTCGCCGAGATCGGTTGCTGGATTCAACCTTGGAAATAGCAGACGCCATTACAGAACCGAGCGCGGAGCGCCGGATGCTATCGTCAAGTTCAGTAATAAGCCAATTGGCCAGGCCTATTACTAGAGTAGACTTTAGCATCCGGCGCGCTACCGCACTTGGTTCTGTATTGATTGTGCCCCTTTCCACAAGCCAGTTTTGCAGTCTCGCGTTTTCCCAGCTATAGTTTTCGAGCTAAGTCTCCTAATTGGGCTCCCCATTAATCCGTGACGCAATCGGCGACAACCGAATCGATGCAATCCTTTCTAAGATATGCAGCGCTGGCTTTGGCTTTAGCTTCGGGGTCAATTTGCCTGTTCCCGCCAGCCGCTTTCGGCGTACAGACCACCGGGCAACAGCCCAATCAGCAGCGCCCGCGCAGGGTAACGAAGGGCGAGACTCAGTCCCCCGCAAAGACTTCGTCACAGCCGGCGGCGGAAGAAGTTGATGAAGGCGATGTGGTACGTGTTGAAACGCAGCTGGTCTCGGTCCCAGCCGTGGTGACTAACAGCGCCGGGCGACCGGTGCCGGGGTTGCGCGCCGAGAATTTTCTGCTCTTTGAAAATGGTCAACCACAGAAAATCACAAACTTCGCGACTACGGAAGCCCCGTTTGAGATCGCACTACTCCTGGATACGTCCGGTTCGACGCGCGTGGATGTTGGTCTGATTCGTCGGGCCGCGAATGCTTTCATCGATGCGTTGCGCCCTGGCGATCGCGTGGCGATTGTTGGCTTCAATACAGCGCGACAGGGACAGTCGGTGGCTGCGAAGGTTGAAGTGCTCTCCCAACTTACCGACGATCGTAAACTCCTGCGCACGGCAATCGAGAGTCTTGGCTCCAGCAATGGCACACCTTTTTATGACGCACTGGAACGAATTGCGAGTGAAGTATTTCATGAAGCTCCTCGAGAGGAAGTACGCGGGCGTCGCGCTGTTGTAGCTCTAACTGACGGCGTTGACTCGACGAGCGTTTCGGATTTTCAAACTGCGCGATCGATGCTTAGTCGTGTGGGTGTCGCTTGTTATTTTATTGAAGTTAACACGGAGGATTTCGTCGAGGACCGTTTACTGAAGGACTGCCAGGACGATGGACGTTTGACGCTTTCCGAGAAACAATTGCAGCGCTACCGGCAGGTTTTCTTACCGCGGGCCAGGCCGGAAGACGTCGTAGATTTTTGCCAGATGGGGCCATTCGAAAGGATGCAGATTAGCCGCGACCTCTACAATCTTGCGCGGCGCGAAATGGATGAGCTCGCGAAGGCCAGCGGTGGCAGAAATTTCCTCGCGGCGAGTTTGCAGGACGCGCGCGCGGCCTTTGCACGGGTAGCAACAGAGATCGGCACGCAATACAGTTTGGGTTACTATCCAACTAACAAAGCGCGAGACGGTAAATTTCGAACGATTCGGGTAGAGGTTCAGGGCTCAGCTGATAAACCGCAGGTTCGCGCGCGTGAAGGTTATTACGCTCCGAAGAGTTAGTGACGAACTGGCGATGCCAGAAATTCAGCATATTTTCCATTTTCCATTTTAGATTTTCCATTTGTCATTTGGGACCATACTGCTATGAGAATAGCATATGGCGAAATCCGACTTAGGCAGAGATTCGCAGACGCGAGCTGACGAACTTCAGGAGCGTCTGATCGACTTTGCTGTTCGAATAGTAATCCTTTCAGCGAACTTGCCGAAGACTCCTGCGGGAAAGCATATTGCTGGACAGATCCTGCGCTCAGGAACTTCCCCCGCGCCGAATTATGGTGAAGCAAGAGGCGCCGAGAGCCATGCTGATTTCATTCATAAGCTCGCAATCGTTCTCAAAGAGTTGAACGAGACTTCTATATGGTTGAAGATAATCGAACGGAGCCAGCTGCTGAGAAGAGAATTGATTAGGGACATTATCGGCGAGAATTCCGAATTGTGCCGGATCTTCACGTCGTCCCTCAAAACCGCTCGCAGAGGAACGAAATGAAAAATGAAAAATCTTAAATGGAAAATGGAAAATGTTTTGATTCACTCATGCCTAACAACTCTTTCAATCGCGTTCTTTTGATCGTCCTGGATGGCGCCGGCATCGGCGCGATGCCCGATGCGCCGGAGTGGGGCGACGCGGGCTCCGACACGCTCGGCCACATTCTTGAGTCGCGTCTCGTGCGTCTCCCAAACCTCCAGCGTTATGGTCTCGGCAACGTCCGTCCCCTCGAGAATGTGCCGCCGTTGGCTCGTCCTGATGGTTCATACGGACGCTGTGCCTTGAAGTCGAACGGGAAAGACACGACCACCGGCCACTGGGAGATGGCGGGCATAATTCTGCAGCAGGCGTTCCCGACATATCCAAACGGATTTCCGCAGGCAATCCTGGATCGCTTCATCAGCCAGACTGGAGTACCGGGAATCCTCGGCAACTGCGCCGCCTCGGGCACTGAGATTATCAAGGAGTTAGGCGCGGAACATGTTGCGACCGGCAAGCCAATTGTTTACACGTCCGCGGATTCCGTTTTTCAGATCGCGGCTCATGAAGAGATTATTCCGCTCGACAAGCTTTATGAGATTTGCGAAACAGCGCGGCGCATACTCGATGGAGAACATAAGGTCGGGCGAGTGATCGCGCGACCGTTCCTTGGTAAACCCGGCAGTTTTTATCGCACCGAAAACCGTCACGACTACGCCGTTCCACCGCCGCGTGCAAACCTGCTGCCGGCTCTAAAAGACGAAGACCTCGACGTCGTCTGCATCGGCAAGATCGCTTCTATCTACGATTCTATGGGCGTTACTCAGGACTTAACGGCAAAGAACAACCAGCAGTCGATTGATCAAACAATTCACGCGCTCGGGCAGGACACGCGCGGTCTGATTTTTTCCAATCTCGTCGACTTCGACATGCTTTACGGCCATCGTCGCGACACCGAGGGTTATGCGATGGCACTGGAACATTTCGATTCCAGCCTGCCGCACATTGAGGCAGCGATGCACGAGAATGATTTAATGATCATCACCGCCGATCATGGAAACGACCCCACATTCCCGGGAACCGACCACACACGGGAGTACGCCCCGCTGCTTGTTTACGGAAAAAGCGCGCGCCCCGGTGTGAACCTGGGCACGCGCGGCTCGCTATCCGACATTGGTCAGACAGTAGCCGAGGTTTTTGGATTAAAGTTGACTGCGGGGCAAAGCTTCTTGTTGGACATCACGCGGAATTGACGTGGCCGCATTGAAAAGGGTCTGCGGCGGACGTTTCCCCGAACATCTCACCCGATGAAGACGCGGGCGCGGCCCGACTAAACATTGAGACAGAAATGCGGTGCTCGAGGCTACTTCGCTGACAGGCTCCGATGTATTGTCTCGATCCAGAGATCAGTCTTGATGAAACCGGTGCCCCATGATTTCCACTCTTCAGGTAACCCTTCACTTTTTATTTGCTCAAGCTTCTTACCGGCTGCCATCTTCTTTCGGACGATGTCTGTGGTTTCAAGTAGCATGCGGTGAAACGGTTTCAGGTCGTCAGCTCCCGAAAGCGGGCCGTGGCCCGGGATGATCTTCGCGCCCTCAGGAAGCTTGGCGATCACATCGCCAACGTTCTTCGCGTAACCCTCAACACTGCCCCCGCCTTCAAGATCTACAAAAGGGAATCTGCCGGCAAAGAAGTGGTCGCCCATGTGTATGACGTTCGAATTCGTGAAAAAGATGACACTGTCGCCATCGGTGTGTCCGTGAGGAAAATGGATGACGCGAATCTCTTCGCCGTTGAAGTGGACCGACAAAGACCGGCCGAAAGTTATGATAGGCAGTGCTTCCTTTGGTGAAGCAGGAGTGGTGCGTTTGAAGACCTCAGATTTCTGCTCGGTCGCCAGTCGCTTCCGCACATTGTCGTGGGCAATGATCGGCGCCTCAGGACCAAACACCACATTGCCGCCGGTATGATCGCCGTGGTAGTGCGTATTCAAAACAAACTTCAGTTTGCCGTCGCCGAGTGTTTTTAGTGCGGCCTTGATCTTGTCGGCCAGAGGGGCAAATTGATCGTCAACGATCAGGATTCCGTCCAAACCCGCGGAGACTCCGATGTTTCCGCCGGAACCTTCCAGCATATAAACATTACCTGCAACTTTCGTGACTTTGATTTCGACTTTGGAAAAATCCTGTGCATAGGTCGGTGCAACACCGACGCAAAGAATGAAGGCGGCTGGTATTAAAAGAGTGTTTCTCGTTGGGGACTCCTGTGATGTAGGCGAATCGCGGGCAAGCGCGAGGCGCAGGCTCGTTAAGTGTTGAATAGCGCCGGAAGGCTGAGCCTGTCCGCACGCAAGGCGGCAGAGCCGCTTGGCGCACAAGTCCGCTCTCTAACGATGCCAAGGGTTCAATAACCCAATCAGCTTTTCAAGTCGCAGTTTCAGGATTCTTCAATACCGCTATGAATGGCAGGTTGCGGTAGCGCTCGGCGTAGTCGAGCCCATAGCCGACGACAAAGTGATCGGGGATCTTGAAACCGAGATAGTCGATATTTACGTCTTTTTCACGCCGCTCAAATTTATCGAGCAAAGCAACTAACTTAACACTGGTCGCTCCACGAGATTTGAGGTTTGCCAGCAGGTAAGAAAGCGTCAGACCGGTATCAACGATGTCTTCCACCACGAGTATGTGGCGGCCCTCGATCGGCACATCCAGATCCTTCATGATCCGAACTTCGCCGGACGTGCGCGTGGATGAGCCGTAACTGGAGATCGCCATAAACTCGATACTCAAGCGGGTATCTATAGCCCGCAGAAGATCGCTGAGAAAGAAGCAGGCGCCTTTCAGCACGCCGATGAGCAATGGATTCAGCCCCGCGTAGTCGTGCGTGATTTCGGCGCCGAGTTCTTTGATACGCGTTTGTAGTTGCTCCTGTGAAAGAAGCACCTCAAGGTTAGGATTTCTGAATTCCGATGGTATGTGTGCGGAAGAAGTAGCCAAGTCGATAATCTCCTCGCGTCGGTTGAAAGTGATTGAGACCAGTAGGGAAGAAACCGCTGTTGCGAATCTGCCTTATGGTGCGACATACTATTGAAGCTCTCCGTACAGGTCAATCGCGCCAGAAATTTGGACTGTTATATTTTCGCTCTGCCAAAGGAATCACCTTAGTGATAAAAGCTAAACTAGTGCTTCTTACCTGGGCGCTGTTGCTTTGCACGATTGCGGGCGCCGCGCATTCTGCGCTGGGTCAGGCGGCTGCCCGCGCAACTCCGGCGCCCACCCCGGCCAAGATTCATGCGACTGTAACGGAGTTCTCTGTCGACTCCAGCCTGCTGGATGATCCGGCAGTCGACAAAATGCTGACGGTCTACAGTCCGAAGGTGCGCGCTTTGGATGAGGTGATTGGAAAACTGAAGGGCGACCTGAAAAAGGGTGGCGTGGGGGTCGGGTCGCTGGGAAATTTTGTAGTCGATGGGATCCGCGTTGAGGCAAGCCGGAAACTCGGCAAACCGATCGTGCTGGCGGTCACCAATGGCGGCGGACTGCGCAAGAACGAGATCCCGGAAGGGGACCTGCGGTTGCGCGATATTTTTGAACTTCTACCGTTTGAAAATGCACTGGTCGCTTTCGATTTGACCGGCGCGCAGGTGTTGGATTTATTGCGGCTTGTTGTGTCGGACCGCGATGCACAGTCAGGCGCCCGGATCAAATATAGAGTCAATGGCGATAAGCAGCCTGAACTGGAAAGCGCGCGGCTTCTGATCGATGGCGTGGAGAAAGAGATCGACCCGGCGGCGACCTATACCGTGATCAGCATCGATTATTTGCTAAATGTGACTGGAGGCGATTACGCGGCTGTCTTGAAGCAAGCCAGTAACACGAGGCCACTCGGGCTCACCATTCGCGATGCCATCACTAACTACGTGAAAGCGCAAGCGGCCGCCGGGCGGGAAATTAAGTCAATGCTCGATGACCGTTTCATTTTGGATAAGGCGGCATCGGCGCCAAAAGAAGGGCAACCACGATGATTACGAGGCGAGGTTTCCTGAAAGCTTCACTTGCCGGCGGCGTAGTCGCCACGTCGCCCCGCTCCGCCCTGCAGTTATTTGCAACGCCGATGTGGTCAGTGATTAGCGCTCCGCTTTTGGAAGTGGCGCCCGGCGAGACGCTGATTACAATTCTGCATACAAACGACACCCACTCGCAGATTGACCCATTGCCCGCGAACGACAAGCAGTATCCGGACAAGGGCGGCGTGGCGCGGCGCGCGACACTCGTCAAGCGCGTGCGCAAAGACAACCCAAACACACTGCTCATCGATGCGGGCGACGTGTTTCAGGGAACGCCTTATTTCAATTTTTACAAAGGCGAAGTTGAATACAAGTCGATGTCGCTGATTGGTTACGATGTTGTCACTTTGGGTAACCATGATTTTGATAACGGGGTTGACGCGTTGGCCGCAGCGATGAAGTTTGCTAATTTCGATTTCGTATCCAGCAACTACGATGTGCGCAGCACGCCGCTGCAGAGTCGGGTAAAGCCTTATGTTGTACGCATGATACGAGGCGTACGCGTGGGACTCTTTGGATTGGGAATCAGCCCGGACAATTTGATCACGCCGGCAAACTTTAAAGGTGTGAAGTACAACGATCCGGTAAAAGCAGCGAGAGAGGTTGTCGGAGCGTTACGCGAGAGAGAACGCTGCACCCTGGTCGTCGGTATGTCTCACCTGGGTTACTATCCCAACGCGAGGGAAGGCGAGATAGGCGACACGCAGGTAGCCGCGCAAGTAGACGGCATCGACTTTATTGCCAGCGGCCACACGCACACGTTTATGAAGCAGCCGGTGATAAGGAAGACACCATCAGGCGGAAACACAATCATCTTTCAGGTCGGCAGAAGCGGCATCTATGTGGGCCGGGTTGACATGAAATTGCGAGCAGGCAAGGTGATTGCGGCGGCTGGGCGGTTGTTGGATCTGCGTGATGATTCGCTTGGATAGTCAGTGGTCCGTCGTCAGTTGTCAGTAGTCCGTTAATGGTCGTGACAAACAACTGACGACGGACAACTGACCAACCCTATGGACGATAATTCAACACGTGACCGAATAAGAGCGTTGGTTCGCGACGTGCTCGATAAAGCTCTTCCCGAGGAGGGCGAGGCGGGCCAGGGCTCCTCCCGCACATCAAGCCGTTTCATCGATACAGTTCCGAGCCCTCCACTCACTTCCCCAGATGCGAGCGCTACCCGTGATGAGTCGTCCAAGACCGTCATCACCGAGGATGATGTTCGCGACCTCGCAAATGGATCCATCCTGCGTATCGCCGAGGGCGCGCGTCTGACGCCACTCGCCGCCGACATCGTGCGCGAGAAAGAGATCGAGATTGTTCGTCGCGCATCGCGGCGGGGTTTGAAGGCGTCCAGGTTAATTGCGGTCGGCGCCGATCATGGCGGCTTCAAGATGAAGGAAGAGCTCAAGACTTTTCTCAGCGGGCTCGGTCACCAGGTCCACGACTTCGGGACGAATTCGGAGGATCCGGTGGACTATCCAGACCTGGCTTATGCAGTAGCGAAGAGCGTTGCGGAAGGCGGGGCGGATCTGGGAATAGTCATCGACGGAGCGGGCGTCGGCAGCGCGATCACTGCTAACAAAGTGCCCGGCGTGCGCGCTGCGGCCTGTTATTCAGTAGCAGTCGCCCGCAACTCACGCGAACACAACGATGCCAATGTCCTTAGTTTAGGAAGCAAGACGATAAGCAGCGCCGAGATGCGCGAGATTGTTCAAGCCTGGCTGGGTACTGAATTGACTGAAGCACGCCATCGCCAAAGAGTCGCAAAGATCCAGGCTGTCGAACGACAGTATCTTTGTTGAGCTCGTGGAAGTTCGCAAGAATTCCCATAAGAAGATGATGATTTACAAGATGAGAAGTGATGCTGGTTTACCGCGCGTCGTGATCGCGCTGGCTATTAGTTCGATCCTGTTGAGCATGTTTGTCGTGACGCAAACGCCTGCCACTGCAAGGCAGGGTCAGAACAAACTTACAGCGCGGCAAAAGGCGAAACTACCCGACTACAAGGGGCCGTCGCGGTTCTTCGGCCGTAAGGCTCTGATGATCTTTAGTCCTGACGGCCATCTGGTTGCGATGAGCGGCGCAAAGCGAACGATCACTGTTTGGGATACCGAAACCGGCGCCTTGAAAGCCACGTTGAACGGCGGCTCTGAAGGCATCAGCGGTTTCTCATTTAGCCCTGACGGCCAACTCGCGGCCACACGCGACTTTCTCGATAAGAGCATCAGTCTTTGGCAGGTCGCCACCTGGCAGAAAACCGGGACGCTCTCGGGTCGCAAACGAAATCTTGAGACCAGAATCAAATCCGGCATGTCTTACGAAGAGGAGTTTGGCCCGGTTGCGTTCAGTCCCGATGGCAAAACCGTCCTTTCCGAAAGGGAAGACGATCTGGTTGCACTTTGGGATGTGGCCAGTGGCCGGCAGCGAGTCGAGCTCAATCACAACACGACTAGTAGTGTAGCGAAGGAAATCTTGAAGGGAGTCTTTTTCCCCAGGAGCAGCACTCCACATTATCTCATCCTGCAAACCGGGTTTAGCCCCGACGGCCGCTGGATATTCACTATCAATGGAGACAAATCGGCGAAAATATGGGATGCGGCGTCTGGAGAATTGAAGATCAATATCCCCAACAACGAACGCATCTATCGCGGCAGTTTCAGTCCCAAAGCAGACAGGCTCCTGACAGTCGAACAGCAGGGCGGTATGAAGTTGTGGCATGTCGAAAGTGGACAGTTGATCGGAGAAGTCGCGAAGAAAGGCTTCCTTGAGGATTACATGAAGAGTTTTGAGTTTAGCCCTGATGGTAAGAACATTGCGACGTTTCTAATGGGAGATACGAGGCTTTGGGATGTCAAGACAGGCGAATTACGATTCAAACTTCCTAAAAGCCAAACAACCGATGTGGCATTTAGCTCGGACGGACGCTGGCTCGCGACCGCTTCCAGCGACAAACAGTCGGCAGGGAGGATATGGAACGTTGAGAGTGGGGAAGTGAAGTTGGCCTTGGCGCCAACCGGTAACAAGTCAGTCTCTGTTATTTTTAATCCGCAAGGCACCCTTCTGGTTACAACCAGCGACAAGGGCGTGACTCTTTGGGACGCGGAAACGGGCACCCTGCTTGCCACTTTGGATGAGGCAAGATATCCCGTGACCTTTAGCCCAGACGGTCGAACGTTTGCCACCGGCGCCCGCAACGACACTGCCATTCTTTGGGAACTTCAGGAAACACATTAACTCTCCTCAAAGCCACGAGCGGTAGCGACCGGTTTCGGGTGGAGTAGCCTTTCCACCAAGAACGGTGCTGGTCCATTTTGAAGTTCCCAGGTACTTCGGACCAAACGCCTTCCGGAGATTGAAATTGAACCAGGACTCCAAGTGCCGCCCACACTAGTTTCTGCTCCGACGCGTGCTAGAATATTTATGGCAGGAACGCCGCTTCAGCTTTAGTTGGCTCCGGAATCTCCATCAATGCCTAACTCCTACAATGGCTCGCGTAACGGCGATCTCGAACTCTTAATCGATCAGATAACAGACGCCATAGTCGCGCGTCTGAACGGTGACGGCGCGGATCAGGCTGCGCTTTGCGGCTGCACCTCGGAATGCTTTAACCGCTGCCCCGAGCGGATGCACCGAATCGTTGACGCTGGAGCGGCCCGTATCGGTCTGGTGTTGGGTGAGACAACCTCTGCGAAAGATTGGGCCGGCTTAATCGACCACACGCTGCTGAAACCCGAAGCCACCGACGAGGACATCAAGAAGTTGTGCGAAGAGGCCGCCCGCTATCGCTTTGCGTCCGTGTGTGTGAATCCAACCTGGGTCCGTGCCGCTGCCTGCAACCTGCAGGGGACGGGCATTCCTGTTTGTACGGTGATCGGATTTCCGCTTGGTGCCACGCTTTCAGACGTGAAAGCTTACGAAGCGCGACGCTCGATCTTCGACGGGGCACGCGAAGTAGACATGGTGATCAATGTGGGTGCCCTGAAGAGTGGCGACGATTGTCTTGTCGAACACGATATTCATTCGGTTGTAGAAGTAGCACACGAATACAACGTGACGTGCAAAGTGATTATTGAAACCGCGTTGTTAACCGACGATGAAAAGGTGCGGGCTTGCCTGGCTGCCAAAAATGCGGGCGCTGATTTCGTGAAAACCTCGACCGGCTTTTCTAAGGGTGGAGCGACCGTGGCGGATATCGCTTTGATGCGGCGCACTGTCGGCGCGGACCTGGGTGTTAAGGCATCGGGTGGGGTGAAAGGTCTCGACGACGCTCGCAAGTTGGTTGAAGCCGGGGCCACGCGCATTGGCGCCAGCGTCGGCGTGAAGATCGCGCAGGAAGCAGCCGGTAGAGCTCCTGTGGTTGGCAGTTCAAGTTCTTACTAGTATTCGAACCCCCTTCTTACGACAACTCTAAATACGCAAGGTCTTGATACCAGCGGTGCTTTGTGTCTATTCTTCATCCGAATAATTCGCAGCAGCCGGTGCTAAAGCAATGCCTGCAAAGCCTAATGTACTTGCAGTAATTCTGGGTGGGGGTGCGGGAACCCGTTTGTTTCCGCTCACCCAGCAACGATCCAAGCCTGCGGTCCCGCTGGGTGGAAAGTATCGCCTTGTCGATATTGCTATCTCGAATTGCATTAATTCCGATGTCTTCAAGATGTTTGTGCTGACCCAGTACAACTCTGCTTCGCTGAATCGTCACCTGGCGCAAACCTATCGCTTTTCCGGCTTTTCCAATGGATTTGTGGAGGTAATGGCAGCCGAACAAACGCCGGAGAGCCCACACTGGTTCCAGGGAACGGCCGATGCGGTGCGGCAGATCCTGCCGCACATTCGCGACTGGGGAATCGATACGCTGCTCATACTTTCCGGCGATCATCTCTACCGGATGGACTATCGCAGCTTCCTCGCGCGCCATTTTGAGAGCGACGCGGACGTGACCGTCTCTGTTACACCGTGCGATGAATTAGCGGCCACCGATTTTGGTTTATTAAAGACAGACGGCGGTGGCCGCATCATTGAGTTCAAAGAGAAACCGAAGGGTGATGAACTGCAATCAATGCGAGTTGATTCGAGTAAGCTGGGCCTTGACGAATCGGAAGCCGCGGGCCGGCCGTTCCTCGCCTCGATGGGCATTTACGTTTTTAAGTATGATCGATTGGAACAATTACTCGCTAGTGATCCGACTGGAGTTGATTTCGGACGCGAAATAATTCCCAGCGCGATCAGTACCAGTAACGTGCAGGCCTACCTTTTTGATGGCTACTGGGAAGACATCGGAACGATCAGCGCCTTCTACCGTGCGAACCTGGATCTGACTTCGAAGATACCAAAATTCAATCTGTTCGATGCCGAAGCGCCAGTGTTCACAAGAGCACGTTACTTGCCGCCTTCAAAGGTTGAAGAATCGCAGATCCTCGATTCGATCCTGAGTGACGGCTGTATCGTCAATGGCGCGGCAATAACAAACTCCGTCATTGGATTGAGAAGCAGGTTAGCGAAAGGAGTTCGCATTGATTCTTCATTTGTGATGGGAGCCGACTACTATCAGTCAATTGAAGAAATGCGCGCTGATCTTGTTGCCGGCAAGCCTCGCGTAGGGATCGGCGAAGGAACAATCATCAACCGCGCGATTATCGACAAGAACGCCCGCATCGGCAGTGACGTCCGGCTCCTCAACGAAGCGAGAGTGATTGATGCCGACGGTGAGGGCGGCTCTTATTACATCCGCGATGGCATCATCATCATCCCCAAGAACGCTGTCATTGGGGATGGCACGATCGTTTGAACCGGTAGGACAGGCATTCCTGCCCGTCCTCGCGTCGTATGAGGACCCTTGCCAGTAGGGGGCGGTCTCGACTCTGGTTCTCTACAAAGCGGTGTGGAACGCGATCGCTATCGTTTGCGGTTCTGATGGATCTTTGCGGTTCTAGGTTCGAAGGGACAGACAGGAATGTCTGTCCTACGGAAACTTCTTATGGCTATTGGCTGGGGCAAATCTTTTGAAGAGCAGATAGAGGAAGCGAGTCAGCGTGCATCGGCTGAACGAACCCCACGCGTGCCACTGGCGGATCGCGTTCGTCTTCAACGGATTGCCTCGCTGAAACTATCTCGCTCACGGGTTGAACAGCAGTTAGAGAAGGCAGTTCATGCCGCCCATCGTGAAATGCTGATGAAAGCACTGCAGGCGATTGAGAATGAAGCTGAAGAAATTGCCCAACCTTCAGACGGCGAAACGGCGGACTAGCTTATCCGCGCGAACCTGCGGAGTCTCCATTAAAGTAAAATCTTAGCTATGCGTTTCCCCGCCGGTTGTTTAGAGTAACCACAAGAGAATTGAATGGATTCTAAACCTGCGACGCGAGACCACCACCCAGCTTGGGTAGAGCGCCCCGGGCCACAGCGTCGTCGCGCGAGAAAAGCGCCCTCCAGGCGATTAGTTCTCCCCAAAGGTGAACAGAATATTGAGGTAGAACTTGAAGGTCGAGTCGTCAAGCTTACGAATCCCGGAAAGTTGTTTTGGCCAAAGTTGGGCATAACAAAGCGCGACCTGCTTCAGTATTATGCGGACGTATCGCCGCTATTGCTTCCTCATCTGGTTGACCGCGCGATGGTAATGAAACGCTATCCCAATGGAGCGGCTGGGGAGTTTTTCTTTATGAAGCGCGCGCCGTCGCCCCGCCCAGAGTGGATTGAGCTTTGTCACATCGAGCATTCTTCTGGAAACGTAATCGACTTTCCGATGATTCAGGATCTCGCGTCTCTCCTTTGGGTAGTTAATCTTGGCTGCATTGACCTGAATCAGTGGTATGCACGTTGTGACGACGTAGACCGGCCTGATTATCTGCACTTTGATCTTGACCCCGTTCCCGGCGCGTCCTTCGAGAAGGTGGTTGAAACTGCGCTGTTACTGCGCCAGGGGCTTGAATCCTTAAAAATGCCTTGCTATGCGAAGACGACCGGCTCAAAGGGTATTCACGTTTACGTTCCCATTGAGCGAGGGCCGACGCAGAAACAAGTGTGGGGTTTTGCAAAGGAGTTTGCGCATGCGCTGGCTGCGCAGGCGCCACAATTGATAACCGCGGTCTATATGGTTTCGAAAAGGCCGAAGGGCAGGGTGCTGGTCGATTACAATCAGAACGCCTGGGGACGCACGCTCGCATCAATCTATTCGGTGCGGCCACAGCCGAAGGCGACCGTTTCAACTCCGGTCAAATGGTCTGAAGTTGAAAAGGGAATCACTATCGACGACTTCAGAATAGACAACGTACCAGCACGGCTGCGACGACTCGGGGATCTTTGGAAGCCGCTGCTGGCGAAGCGAGGACGGTTCAAACTTGAAGTTTATCTTTAGGGTTAGCTCCTTGAGATCTCAAATCTAAGATCTGAAAATTGCAGATTGATTCAAGTAAAGCTTCAGAGGTCGGCAAGCAGACAGTTCAGAGACAACTTGAGGGCGTTGGCATGGAAAATAGTTTAAGTCGTATCTGGACAGTGGGCCATTCGACGCGGTCGTCCCAGGAGTTTAATGAGATTCTGCTTGCATATGGGATCGACGCTCTCATAGACGTTAGAAGTTTTCCCGGTTCTCGCCGATATCCTCACTTCAACAAGCATGAGTTGTCCCGCGCGGTTGAAGCTATTGGAATACTCTATTTCCACTGTCCGCAGCTGGGCGGTAGGCGCCGACCCTCTCCTCAATCAAAGAACGCGGCATGGAAAAACGCTTCCTTTCGGGCCTATGCCGACCATATGGAAAGCGAAGAATTCAAACAGGGAATTGAAGAGCTGGTCGATCTTACCCAGGAAAAGCGGGCTGCGATAATGTGTGCTGAGGCATTGTGGTGGCGATGTCACCGCAGCCTGATCGCGGACTTTCTAAAAGCGAATGGCGTCGAAGTAATTCACATTCTCGATGGTGGACACTCGGAAAAGCATCCTTATACAATAGCCGCAAGGATTATCGATGGTCGGTTGTCTTACGAGGGTTTACTGGACCCGGTCGGTCAAGAAGTTTAGAGTCCAAACTTTAGTTTAGTATGATGACTGACGAGCAGGCTAAAGCCTGGACTCTGAACTTCTTGAGCTTAGGTTAAAGCAAAACCTTAGCTACCCTTGCTATGCCAGACCTTTTTCTTGCTACCCTTTTTGCGCCGTTTCACGCCGGTCCGGTGAGGAATCTTTTTAGGATCTCCCGTGGCGGCCTTTTTGACGTCACCGCCCTCGTCTTCGGCAATTTCTGCCAGCGTCCTGCGGGTAAGAATAGAAGCCGGAGCTATTTCAGTAACTTCCTCTTCGGTGGTGTAGTAATCGCGATGCTTTATCAGAAGCCATTGACGGTCCCGCGTCCGAACCAACACCCAGGAACCTTTTAACTTCTTACCATTCAAGGAAAACTTTAACTCGCCTTTGCGCAGTGCGGCGCTGACGTCGTCAGTCTTCTCGGGTTCATAGGTTCCGTAGTCCCAGACCATCACTGTTCCGCCGCCGTATTCGCCTTCCGGTATGACGCCCTCAAAGTCGGCGTAGTCTACCGGATGATCCTCCACTTGCATCGCCAGTCGCCTCACTTTCGGATCAAGTGAAGGCCCCTTGGGAACTGCCCACGACTTTAAGACTCCATCCGCCTCGAGTCGAAAGTCGTAATGGAGCGCAGTGGCGCGGTGTTTTTGAATAACAAAAATTCGGCCAGTCTTTGTGCGCTTCTTCTCAGGCCCGGGCTCGGGAGTCTTGTTGAAGTGGCGTTTCTTCTTGTACTCAGTCAGGGAAGCCATCGACACTAGCAAAGCTTAATGTGATTCCTTAACTATCGCGAAAGGATTGCATTTTAGTGAGCGTGTGCTATGGCTGCTTCGCCCGGGGGTTCTTCCAGACCATCCTCGAAAAGCTCGGTCTGGATCGGATCCAGGCCCAGCACCTCGCGAACTCTGCCAAAGCTGCGCCGATGAATCGGTAGTGCCCCGAGTTCTTTGAGGGCGCGGCAATGTTCGGGGGTTGGATAACCCTTGTGCGAGGCAAAGCCGTAACCCTGGTATAGCCCATCCATCTTGAGCATGTGCGCATCGCGTGTGGTCTTGGCGATTATTGAAGCGGCCGCGATGCTGGCCGAAAGGGCATCTCCGCGAATGATGCCGCGCTGCGGCGCAGGGCACTGGGGTATCTTCCGAGCGTCCACTAATACAAAATCAGGAAGGCAACTTAACCCCTGCACGGCCCGCTGCATCGCCAGTAACCCGGCGTGATAAATGTTAATGCGGTCGATCTCTTCGACCTGGGCAAAGCCGTATGACCAGCAGACAGCGTCTTGCTTAATCTGCACGGCAAGTTCGTCGCGCATTTCAGGGTCGAGAATTTTCTTGGAGTCGTTCAAACCGCGGAGCTTGTAATTCTGCGGCAGGATTACGGCACCGGCTACAACCGGACCTGCCAGAGGCGCCATGCCCGCTTCGTCCACCCCGGCGACGAAGGAATATCCCTGGGACCATAGGTCAATCTCAAACCGAAGCAAGGTGTGAAGCCGCTGACCTTCGGAACGATTACTACGATAACGTTCGCGGATTCGCTTTGCCAGATGATGAGCTCCCTGGCGAGTATCGACCTCCAGCGCTTCGAGCAAACCTTTAGGTACCGCCCGGCTTCGCTCCAGGAATAATTCTCTTAACTCAGGGATAGATTTACGTAGTAACTCTTCTATTGAAGGCATTGTTATTAACGAGACTCTTAATTTGGGCGCAGGTTACGGTTTGCGCTGCAGAGAAGTGTTATTCTAAGACGAAAAGTTACGGCGCGGCGAGCATTGAATAGAAAAAACATTAACATCGAGCGAAATATTCAGTCGGGCGCTCGTCGACTCAATGGGAATCGGCTCCGTCTTCTTGGGTTTCTTCCGCTGACATTCTTCAGTGCCCAGGCGATTCATTACTGGCAGATCAATGAACTTGGAAACATGCTCTGGCTATGTAACATTGGAAACCTACTGCTTGCGCTGGGGCTTTTTTTCGAAGCGCCAAAATTAATACGAGTCGCAGTCCTCTGGACCGTTCCCGGCGTGGCAATTTGGTTTGTGTATGTTGTGCCGACCTGGGGAATGCTTTTAACCGGAAGATTCAGTTATGCCGAATTGTTCGGGGTTCTTTCATCGACGCTCGCACACCTGGGAGGGTTTGCTGTTGGGATAGCGGTGTTGCGAAAAGTGGGAATGGATGCGCGAGCCTGGCTCTATGCCTTCGTTTGGTATTTCGTGGTGCAACTAATCTCGCGACTTGTGACACCAGCCGCAATGAACGTAAACCTGTCGCATACAATCCAGGCAGGATGGGAAAAGACCTTCAGTACTTACTGGAGCTTCTGGTTTGTGTTCACCATTCTGGTAGGCGCCTGCCTCTGGTTTCTCGAAGTATTACTCAAAAGGATATGGCCCGTCTCCCGAGCCTTGATTGAAACCGGCGTCCCCTAGTCTTTCGATGGACTCCCTTAGTCCTTCTCCAGGCGCCGACCATTGCCGCTGTCGTTTTCTTCCACGAGCTTCTTTTGCAGGACCGGAGCAGATCTTTGAGCGGCGGTATCCTCCGTTAACGTGCCGGAAGGATTGAAGACATAACTGTCACGCGTGCGGACGGCCAAATTTGGTTGATTCACACGTACCCTAATT
Organism: Pyrinomonadaceae bacterium; assembly: GCA_036507195.1. Classification (GTDB taxonomy): domain Bacteria; phylum Acidobacteriota; class Blastocatellia; order Pyrinomonadales; family Pyrinomonadaceae; genus PSRF01. Next base: position 34,884 of record DASXQM010000193.1, read on the forward strand.
TGACGCCGCTGTCCGGCTTGCGCTTGTGTCTTCGGGTAATAGCCCAAACTATATTGTCGGCGCAACTCTTCGGCGATGTTGGCGAAAGCGTAAGCAAGATTCTGGTTTGAGTCGCCTTGATAATTTCTGGCGCCGGTCCTCTCGGCTAATTCATGCAGATAACCGTTCGCTATATCGTATTCACGCTTGCTGCTTCCAACTCCGCCGCTTCCGCCGGAGCCACCTCGTCGAATTCTCCCGCCCAAAATCTGGCCCAGGATATCCACTGGAGAACCTGGCCAGCGGCCAGCGCCAGGCCAGCCCGAGCCACCACCACTCATGTCCATGTAGGTGTCGTATTGGATGGGATAGATCAACGCATCGAGTTCTTCGGCATCGCGGATATTGCTTGCGTAGGAAGCATGTCTGCTGGTGGTGTCGACTCCGTCTGTGAAAAGAACGATCGCTTTGCGGCCCGCGACCCTATTCAACCTTTGGTTCATAACAAGGTCAACTGCCTCGTATAGCTTGGTGCCGTCGCCGGGCCGTGTGCGCCGAATCGCGTCGCGCAGGCGGTAGCGGTCACTGGTAAACTCGGTCAGCACTCTCACGTTATCGTCAAATGATAGGACCATTACCTGATCGTCAGGCCGCAATTGATTTACGAAAGTAATCGCGGCGTCTTGAATATCCTCGAGCCGAAAGCGAGTCGACCCGCTGGTGTCGAGCATTAGGACCACGGAGAAAGGCTTGTCGACTGAAGCGAAGAACGCGACGTTCTGTTCGACGCCGTCCTCCCAGAGTCGAAAATCTTCTTTGCGCAGGTTGGGAACGTATTTACCATCGCGATCCAATACGCTGACTGGTAACGTTACCAGAGTGGTGTTAACACGTATGACATCACCGGCATCCACCTCTTCAGGCCCACTAACTACAGCTGTGGAAGGCCCTCCACCAGGCTGCGGTGCGGGAGTTCGCTTGGCCCCTCCCAGCACCGGCGGACGAGAAGCACTGGAAGAATTCGGTGTCGGAAGTGGTGAGTTTTGTCCAACCCGGCGTTGACGCGTCTGCGCATTTAAGACCGCTGCGAAAAGCACGAACAGCGAGACGAGCATTAGGCAAGGTGTAACTCTCTTCATTGCAAAAACTCCTGGATGTTTAACGCACACGTGACAAGGCCAACTACCTTGGATGGGAAGCGATGTTGATTGGATGCTTAGAGCCTGGTTCACAGGCTTGGGAGAGAGTGAACATACGAAAGATAGCGCGTCGGCGCTAATGTAGCAAGCCGGAAAAGCCGGGCGATTCCCATTAAACGGTGAGAAAGCTCGAGGTTTCGCCGGTGCGTCGCCGCCAGGTGGAAATTATGCGATTATCTCTCGCTAACTAACACAGCCACTATGCGGATTTTCCGACGTCTACATTACTGGTGGTCGCTTTTTGTTGCGGCAACGCTGTTGCTTATCTTTGGTCCACCGGTGCTCCTGGCGGCATGGCTAACGCGAAATCATGACCTGGTTTACCCCTGGGCGCTTTTTGGCGCGCGGAACTGGTTGCGTTTGAGTGGCGCCAAAGTCCACGTTACTGGCGCCGAGCATCTCGAGCCAAAACAAACCTACGTGTTCATCTCCAACCACAGATCCTACCTGGACACAGCCACGCTTTTCGTTTACACGGGCCGCAGACTCGGCCTGCTGGCAAAGAAGGAGTTGCTCAATGTTCCAATACTGGGATACGGCATGGGCTTCGTGAACATTATGGCCATCGATCGCTCTAACCGTGAGCGGGCCCGGCAGACTGTGGAAGCCGCCACTGCGCGAATTCGTTCAGGCAGATCGTTTGCTGTCTTTGCAGAAGGTACGCGCGCACGCCCCGGTAGCTTTCTTCCCTTTAAAAAAGGAGCGTTCTATATGGCTGCGCAGGCAGGCGTGCCAATCGTACCCGTGGCGATCAAGAATACGGACCACTTAATGGGAAAAGGAACTGGCGAAGCGAGGGCAGGAACTATCGAGATGGTTATGCTTCCGCCGCTTTCGACAGCCGGCTATTCAACGGATGAGGACGTTAAGGAGTTGGTCAACCGTGTCCATTCGCTGATTGGTCAGGAGCTTGGCATTCTCCAAACGGCCCCTCAATAGCCCGTGCAGTTAAGGCTTGCGCGGGCTGGTCGCTGGTGGTTTGGTTTGTTTTTTCGGCGCGTCCGGATCGTCAACTTCGATGATCTTCACTTTGGCGCGCGCTAGCTCGAAATCGGAATAACGAACTTTCATCCGGATGTGTAGCGGCTCCCCGTTGTCGAAAATTAATTCTTCATCAGCATACGAGTAAGTAGGAAACCAATAGCGGCCGTCGATTTGTTCTCGATAAGTTTCGACTATCGGAAATTTATTGCTCTTGGTTTCTGGAACACCCTTGCCCTTCGTCTTAACAATTTGGAGGTCCTGATCATCAACCCATATTCGACCTGAAAAGAGCCGCTCCTTGGTCTTCTTTGGATTTGGCATCACTTTCGGTGTGACGTCAAACACATAAAGATTGAGTTCGTCGATCTTTTCCTTGCCGACATACTTGAAATCGTATTCAGCGACCTTTGAGGGCTCCAGTGCGAATGGTTGAATCCCACCAAGGTCGTCGATATCTTCCTGAGTAACTCCCTGGAATGAAGGCATCGGAAAATAACTGATTTTTTCGTAACGGTTCCCCTGGTCGTCAAAAGTGAAGGTAGAAACGCGATGATACTCACCCGTAATTTGGCCTCCCATCCCCAGGCTCTGAAGTACCGCATCGCGTTTAAAGGAGTACTCGTTTAGCGCCTGGCGAAACTGTCCTTCCTTCGCCGAGAAGGCTTTGATAATCCGGTCGACTTCCGCCTGAGAGGGCAAACCAGAGCTGTTGGCGGACCCCTGAGCCCAAACAAGAGTAGTCGTTGAGAGAAGGAAGAACAGGAACGCGACTACCAATATTCGCTGTTTTATTAGCCTTTTGGCGCTCATTTGCTTGATCCTAACAAGGAGAAGTCTCAAATTGAAGGCCCACTTAATAAGAAAACACGGCCGTTCAGATGCCTGAAAAGAAGTTGTTGTTGCCAATACCGGCCCTGCCGATGAGGCGTCCCCACCTGACGCAAAACAACGCAATTTTCTTGTTGCAAAGTTCCGTGCATCTGATGTAAGGTGCTCGGCGCAGAAACAGTTAGCCTCAGCTATATCCCGAGATGCCGCTTGGATTGCATGCCGTTTGAATCGTGGGGACGTATTTAGACTTGCTTGAACTGGGCGAATCGGGAGTAAACGGATTAGTAAAGTCCTCACGTCGGTAACCGGCAACGTCCGAAACTTCCCATGAACCTCAAAGCGCGAAAGCGCGAGCGCAACGCCGAGCGGCCGCGTTGCTACATGGGAAAGACGTAAGGTCAAGCTTTGGGAGGAGCCTGATCAGAAGCTTGTGACCGATGATGTGCGCGGCGGCTGTCACTCCTTCTGGGCGGAGTGGCAATTACGCCGTCGCGCACACCCCAGCTTGGGAGGTTCCGGCAAAGCACGGTAAAACCCTCCGCTTAAGGCTGCGCATTGTAACATCACTCTCAAACACGCAGCGGTAATATTTCGCTTCTTCTCTCAGACTGCAAATTCGACGGTCGGCAGGTTTGGAATGATTCCTCGCTCGAACCCTTCTGTAAGAATGCGTCGAACAGCTTCGCGACCACGATCAGTGTAGTCAAGGGTCAAATCGTTAACCCACATCGTTACAAATCGATCGGCCAGGGCAGTATCCATGTCGCGGGCAAACTGCATGGCATACTCCAGGGCATCGTCTCGATTGGTTAGCGAGTAGCGAATACTTTCCCTGAGGCAGTGAGAGACCTGACGAATGATCTCCGGGCCCAACTCACGTCGAATAGCATTCCCGCCCATCGGCAAGGGCAAGCCGGTTCGCTCGTGCCACCATTCACCCAAATCCAGAACCTTGTGCAGCCCGATGGACTCATAGAATAGTTGCCCTTCGTGAATCAGCAACCCGGCATCGCATTGCCCGGTCTGAACCGCCGCGATAATCTTGTCGAAAGGGATAACCTCATATTGAAAATCAGGGTTAAAAATTCGCAACGCCAGGAATGCGCTGGTCAAAGTTCCCGGGACGGCAATTTTTAGACTGGATATTTCTGAGGCTTTAGCAGGCTCTCGCGAAACCAGGACCGGCCCGTAGTTATCACCGATCGAGGCGCCATGAGGGAACAACATATACTTGTCGGAGATATATGCATAAGCGTGGAAGCTGATGGCGGTGACATCGTAGGTTCCCTGGAAGGCTTCTTCATTTAGCGTTTGGATGTCTTTGAGAACATGAGTGAAGCTAAGATTGCCGGTATCAAGCTTGTTGGTGGCCAGTCCATAGAACATGAAAGCGTCGTCGGAATCCGGTGAATGAGCAACTGTAATTGTGCGGGTTTCAGTTAATGTTGACATAAGAATGCTTTAGAAAGGGATACAAAGAGGTCATTAGGAAATCAGACCAGACTGACACTACTCCGCTCGATGGGGTTATAAACGGTGTCTCGCTCGACGGCCTCAAAACCAGCGTCCTCGATCAATGTCACCAGCTCGTTTCGAGACATCTTGACTTCATTGTTGGATTCAATCGAATAACTTTCGGACAGCTCGCCGCCCTCAGTTATGGTTCCGTCAATATCGTTAGCGCCGTAATGGAGCGCAACTTGTGCCAGACGTTTTCCGAGCATTACCCAATAAGCCTTCAGATGGTCGAAGTTGTCGAGAAGTAGGCGCGAAACGGCCATTGTCTTCAGAGAATCCACTCCTGAAGGTCCCGGCAGGTGGGATAGTTGGGTGTTCTCAGGATAAAAAGCCAGTGGAATGAGGCATTGAAAACCGTGAGACTGATCCTGCTGCGCACGCAAACGCAAAAGGTGATCAACGCGATCTTCAATCGACTCGATGTGACCATAGAGCATCGTGGCATTCGTTTTAAGTCCCGCCGCGTGGACTTTCCCCGACAATTCCAGCCAGCGATCGCCATTGCACTTATGGGCACAGATCATTGAGCGCGTAGGTTCACGAAAGATTTCCGCACCACCGCCGGGACAGGAATCCAGGCCGGCTGCACTCAACTTCTCGATTACGTCCTCGTCGCTCATCTTGTAGAAATGCGCAAAGTGGTCAAGCTCGACCATTGTAAAAGCTTTGAGATGAAGCTGAGGATAATGCTGTTTAAGCGCGGCGAGCAGATCAGTGAAATAACTGAAAGGAAGCTTCGTGTTTAGTCCTCCGGTAATATGAAGTTCGGTAGCGCCCTCTTTAACTGCCTCGCCGGCGATACGCAGGCTGTCATCGATGTTATGCGTGTAAGCATCCGGCTGGCGCGGCGTGCGATAGAAGCCGCAAAACTTGCAATCAACGTAGCAGACGTTGGTGGGATTGAAGTGGCGGTTAACATTGAAGAAGGTTGTGCGCCCGTGTTTTCGGCGCCGAACGCTGTCAGCCAACTTACCAAGCGCAGGCAGGTCGTCTGTTGCAAAAAGTGCCAATCCGTCTTCAAAAGAAAGTCGTTCGCCGCTTTCAACCTTCTCTGCCACGGCAGCTAGTATTCGGTCATGGGAAAAGTTCATGAAAGAGTCCTTAGGAGAACCGCGCCTCCAAACGTTACGAACAGAATCACGCTGACAAAAGCGTTGGTGGTAAAAAACGCCGCATTCAATTTACTCAAATCACCAGTACGTACCAGCCGGTGCTGGTAAGTGAGCAAAATTCCGGTTGCTACAACTCCCATTAGAGCGAACACTCCCAGGCGCGTAGTCCAGTATAAAGCAAGTAAAGCAGCAAACGCGGCGATATGGAAAAAACGCGCTATCCAAAGGGCGCGCGCTATGCCAAAGCGCCTGGGAATCGAATGCAGTCCGGCCTTTATGTCAAAGTCGTAATCCTGGCAGGCATACAACACGTCGAAGCCGGCAGTCCACAACAAAACTACCAGCGAAAGCAAGAGCGGTATTGGGCTATCCAGAGAACCGCGCACTGCTATCCACGCTGCGGTCGGCGCGATTGCAAGACACCAGCCAAGGAGCAAATGGGACAGCAACGTCCAGCGTTTGGAAAACGAATAGAATAAGACGCTCGCGAGGGCGACGGGAGCGAGCAGCAGCGTAAGACGGTTTAGCATTGCGGCGGCAACGAAAAACACAGTGGCCGAAATAAGTGTAAAGACGGCTACAAATCCGACTGATAAAAGGCCAGCGGGCAGGGCCCGACTGGCAGTTCGTGGGTTGAGCGCATCGTATTTGCGATCGGCGATTCGATTGAAGGCCATCGCCGTCGAGCGCGCGCCGACCATGGCCACGGTAATCCAGAGAATCTGTCTTGGCGATGGCAATCCATTCGACGCGAGCACGGCGCCGAGAAATGCAAACGGCAACGCGAAAAGGGTGTGCTCAATCTTGATCATTTCAAGCGTGACGCGAATGTTGCTGAGTAGGGCTGGCATAACGGGGTCCTAGTCGTCTGCAGTTTTCGCGAACTCAATAGCGTCGCCGGATGGTTGTTTCAACCCCCTCCATTGTGTCGCTTGCGAGTGTGGCACACCTAAGTGATCGAGAATGCGAAATACCAGGTGATCGACTAATGCTTCAATGGTTTGCGGCCGATGATAAAAACCCGGGCTTGCGGGAATAATGTGCGCCCCGGCCCGCGACAAGCGCAGCATATTTTCCAGATGAATAGCGTTATAAGGAGTTTCACGAGGCACCAACACAAGCCTGCGGTTTTCCTTCAAAGTCACGTCCGCTGCACGATGAATAAGATTTGTCCCGGCTCCAGATGCTATCGCTCCGAGCGTGCCCATCGAGCAGGGAACGATAACCATTCCCTCCTGGGGGTGAGAACCCGAAGAAGGTCTGGCGGCCACATTGTCGAGACGATGCAAGTGGATCAGACGTGAATCTGCCGGCAGGCCCAACCAATGATTGATTTTACGCCGTTCGGGAGCGGTCAGATCGATTCCCAGTTCGACGCGAGCAACGGTTATTGCCGCCTCCGACATGATCAGATTGACGCGCTCGACCACGCCGCTCGCGGCCATGTGAACCAGCGTGCGCTGCGCGTAAATTGAACCCGAAGCCCCGGTGATTGCTACTGTAAATTCCATGTTCTGGTCGTGGTTGAATCTTACTTGGCGGCTAGTTCTGGCGCAAGTTAATGCCCTCAGAATATAGGTGCTACTGACGGCTGATATAAACAATAGAGGCCGGCACCTGGGGCAGCACCAGCCTCTACCTGACAACTCATCTAAATGCGATGGCCTACGGATGCAGCAGCCAGAAGTTGTAATTCCCCGAGCCGCTGTACGAATAAATCTGCCAACGGTAATAGCCGGACGTGCCGGAATAGATGATGGTCTCGCTCGCCGTGACGCCCTCCGAGAGCGCGACGATTACCCACGTTGAGCCGTTCCACTTCTGCAAGTACAGGTCGAAGTCTGCGCCCGAAGTCGGCCCGACCAGACAACCCTTGTGTTGGCCGCTGACGGAACTGAAGTAGTAGCTGCCGTTCGGGTGGTAGTCGAAGTCGCCGGTGAACGAGAGCGACCCGGTGTAGAGGGTGCCGCCGGCGCAAGCTGTAGGCGCTCCGCCTCCACCTCCTGTCAAAGGAGAATAGAGTAAACGATTTGGCGATCCGGCGCCGATTGCAGTCAAGCGACTCGTCGTGGAGGTGGTGATGATTGCACTTGCAACCGTTGCCGGCGAAGCGGTCGAGTTATTTTGCAGGTAGAGCGCGGCAACGCCGGCAACATGCGGAGTCGCCATCGAGGTGCCGCTGATCGTGTTGGTGGCGGTGTCACTCGTGTTCCACGATGATGTGATTGAAGAGCCGGGGGCGAAGAGGTCCACGCAGGTGCCGATGTTCGAGAAGTCTGACTTGGCATCAGTACTGGTGCTGGAGCCCACCGTGAGTGCAGCGGCGACGCGGCCGGGCGACTCAGTGCAGGCGTCAAGCCCGTAGTCGTTTCCGGCGGCGATTGCATAAGTCACGCCTGCGTTGATCGAATTCTGCACCGCGGTGTCCAGCGCCGTCGAAGCGCCCCCGCCAAGACTCATGTTGGCGACGGCCGGCGTGATGCGATTAGCAGTAACCCAGTCGACACCCGCGATGACGGTCGAGTCTGTGCCGTTGCCGGAGCAATCGAGCACGCGTACAGCATGCAGCGTTACTCCCTTGGCCACGCCATAGGTCGAACCGCCGACTGTTCCGGAAACATGGGTGCCGTGCCCGTTGCAGTCATTGGTGTTTTGCCCGTCCCCGATTGAGTCGAAACCAATTACTGCGCGACCACCAAACTGCGTATGAGTGCGGCGGATGCCGGTGTCAATGATGTAGACGTGAACGCCTGCACCTGTTGGCGTGTAGGTATATTGGGCATTGAGTGGCCGGTCGCGCTGGTCGATGCGGTCGAGTCCCCAGGGTGGATTGTTCTGGGTCGTATTTGCAGTGACCAAGCCGTCTTCCTCGACAAACTTGACTCTGAAGTCTTGCCTCAGAGCTTCGGCTTGAGTTTCCGTCATCTCAACTGAGAAGCCATTGAGTGCGTGTTTGTAGACGTGCTTGAGCTTGCCTCCATACGTCGAGACCATATCGTCGGCAATGTACGAGGCAATGGAATTTGGACCTTTTTCACCTACGATCGAATCGTCGAGTACCACGATATATTGGTTCTGAATCTTTTTTTCTTTCCTGAGTATTTTGTCCTTTTGGCCCTGGCTCCGGGTTGGAATTGAAGCAAAAATCATGAGGCTGACGAGTGCCACCGCGATGATTACGGCAAGTTTCTTCATCTTTTCTCCTTCAGATTGGTAAGGGGTTTTGTCGGACGAGAGCCGCCCGCAGCGGCGAGAAGGTTAGCTGGAAGATAAGGCCAGGATGATAAGGAATGAAGCGCAACTTAATGAAGGCGCCAAGGGAAAGTCGCAGAGCGGCGAAATCACCAATTGTTACCGTTAACAATAAATATTGACGGAGGGGAGATCGCATTATGGTCTTCAGTTGTTTACGGCGAATTTAATCTAAGAGTGCGTGAGTATTCGCCGATCGGGGGAGTGGCAGTATACCACTACTCGCTTTCCTCGCAACAGCCATCCTTGCGCGCTGAGCGGCAGTTTGCGTTACATTAGGTAACCAACATGGACTTAAAGAAACTCGAAGGACTCTTAGCGGCTCACAAAGTCGATGAGCTCGAAACATCTGAGGCCGCGCGGCGCATCGGTGAGCTTTACTACGAAGATATCGGTTACGCGCGAGTAGACCATTCTCGTTCGTCTCGGCAGGGCTTTCCCGAAGTTGTGTTTGGCGCCGGCAAAACGCGGGAACAAGTTGTCGGCATAGTCGAACGGTTGATCCAGCATGCTCCCAATATTCTCGTCACGCATACTGACGAGGGAACATTTGGCGAGGTGCGAAATGTAGTCGCTGCAGCTGAGTGGCATGAGACGGCGCGGCTGATAAGAATTCAAAGAGATGACACGGAACGTGGCGTTGGCGAGATTGTGGTGGTGACCGCGGGCACTAGTGATATTCCAGTCGCAGAAGAAGCGGCGTTGACGGCGGAAGCAATGGGCAATCGCGTCAAGCGCGTTTGGGATGTGGGTGTGGCCGGCATTCATCGCGTCCTGGCTGAGCGTTCGCTGCTGCAAGGCGCGCGCGTTGCGATTGTCGCGGCCGGGATGGAAGGCGCGCTTCCTTCAGTGGTAGGTGGCTTGGTCAGCGTGCCGGTGATAGCTATCCCGACGAGCGTGGGTTACGGTGCTTCTTTTGGTGGGATCGCGGCGCTGCTGGGAATGCTCAATTCATGCGCATCGAATGTAACGGTGGTGAATATTGATAACGGATTTGGCGCCGGATTCGTCGCGAGTCTAATCAACCGCAGGTGGGAGCCACCTTCTGAACAGTGAGTGGTCAAGCTGATTTTCCATTTCTCATTTTTCATCGAACAGAAAATTCTCCACACGCCCTTTAGATAGGGCACTTGTGCCCCGCCGCGTGAGGGCGGACAAGTCCGCTTTCTAAACGCTGGGCTGAGGCGATGGTCATCGAACAGAAAATTCTCCACGCGCCGTTTAGATAGGGCACTTGTGCCCCGCCGCGTGAGGGCGGACAAGTCCGCTTTCTAAACGCTGGGCTGAGGCAATGGCAGAATCTGCGAAATGAAAAATGAGAAATGAGAAATGGAAAATCGATTCCGGTGACTAATGATTTACGGATTGATCAAGTTGTTAAGCCGCTCTGCCCAGTCCTGATCCAGGTTCTGTAAAATGTTGTACTGCTCAATTGCTCCGTCGCGATTGCCCATTGCGAGATGCGATTTGCCGAGATTGTAATAAGCCCTCACAAAATCAGGCTTCAAACGAATCGCTTGCCGAAACGCTTCCATTGCCTCAGCAAAGCGGCCCAACTCCATGTACGCTTCGCCCATGCTATTCGGCGCATTTGCGTCGCCCGGTTTCAACGCGGAGAGCTGCCTAAATATTTCGATCGCCTCCGGGTACTTCTTTGACTTCAGATACCTGGACCCGAGTCGTTCGTAAGCGCTCGTATAATCTGAGCGCAGGCGAATTGCTTGCTTATAGGCTTGAATCTCGTCGTCAGCACGCCCCCAGTCACGGTAGGCCAACCCGAGTGCATAGTACGCGTCAGCGGCGTTATAAGGATCGAGGCGTATCGACTGGCGATAATTCTCAACGGCATCGCGATACTGTTTCAGGTAATAGTTGGCCAGTCCGATGTTGAAGTAAGACTCCGCGGACGGTCTTAGGTTGACAGCTCTCTTCGAAGCTTCGATCGCTTCGCTATGTCGTCCCAGTTTCTCCTTACAAAATCCTGCCTGCGCCCACGCCTCGGCATAATTGCTGTCTGACTCAACCGCTTTTTCGAAATACGGCAGCGCCTTTTCGCAATCATCCTTTGAAAGGAAACTGAGACCGTCGCGAAAAGACTGGACAGCTTTTGCGCGCTTGTTTCTGCCGGAGGCTGTTACCAGGTCAGACAGCGACAACAGCGCGCCGCTTTGCAGTTGTGAAATTCGTTCTGAAGGTATTGCGAAGTTGACACTCTGGCCGCCGGTTATCTGCAACGTTGCGACGCCAATTACCTGTCCCTGCATGTTAACTACCGGGCTGCCGCTAGAGCCGGGCGAGATCGGGGCGGTAATTTGAATAATCCGTCCGAAAGTCGGGATGTCGCGTACCGCCGAAACAATGCCGTTGGTGACGCTGCCTTCAAGCCCGAAAGGATTTCCGATTACAACTACGCTTTCACCTTCCTGCGGCGAAGTCCTATCAAGCAAGAGAGGACGGACCTGATTGGGTGGCGCATCAACTCTGAGCAGCGCCAGATCACCCTCGGCGTCAACGGCAATGACACCCTTAACCGCATAGACGTTGCCATTGTAAGAGTGAATTTCGGCACGATAAGCGTTATCGATGACGTGCCGGTTGGTGACAACGCGATCCGAAGCAATGAAGAAACCACTCCCGCGCGAGAGTTTATCACCGCGAGCGTCAAAAGTTTCGATGGCTACGGCAGATGGTTTGATGCGGCGAACGAGTTCCGGAAGCAGGTCCTGGGATTGAGCTTCGGGGATTGAACTGAGAAGAAAGGCAATGGCGCAGAGGATGGAAGCCCCCCGATCTCTCATCTGCGCTAAGCTTCTATTCGCTTTCATAGCCTGCTCAATATCCTACCAGTTTCAATCTCGGGGCGCAGAATGTGCCAGTAACTTCTCGCTAACTTCATCGTAAATTGCTCTGGTTGACTTGTGTGAACCAAATACAAGGAGTCCCGTCTCCGAAGTGAAGTAGTGCTTCTCTGTTGTTGTATTGATGTAGAACCAGGAAACTGCGCCATTGGGCCACGGAGCCTTACCCCGATCAGAACTATCACGAAAAGGATCGCTTGTGCGTCCTCGTTGTTCATATTTCTCTGTGGCGATTGTGCCGCGACGTGCGTACTCAGAACCGGGAGCGACCGGCCAAACACTCTACGTAAAAACACGCACTTTCTCGCTCCCCATCGATCTCAAGCCTTCGGTTGATATCTGATTACTGGGGTTGATCGTATGGCCGGTCGCTACCGCTTCCGGTTCTGATATGAACACCAACTGCTATAGAGCTGCGAGCGCGATTTTCTGAACGCGCGAAACTATTTCACTCAGTTTGACGTCCTCGCTTGTCTTCGTTTGTCTCTCGAAGAGTTCGACGAGGCCATCCGCCGCTTTCTTGCCGATGGTGATGCGATAGGGAATGCCAATCAGGTCAGCATCCTTAAACTTCACTCCGGCGCGCTCGTCACGATCGTCAAGCAACACCTCGAGCCCTGCACGCTGCAAGTCTTTGTAAAGTTTCTCCGCGGCCTCGCGCAAGCGATCATCCTTCATATTCGTTACGGTGACTACTACGTCAAACGGCGCGATGCTTTTTGGCCAGATGATGCCGTCAGCATCGTGGTGTTGTTCTAGCGCCGCGGTGATGATGCGCTCAACGCCAATGCCATAACTGCCCATGACGATCGGGACAGGTTTTCCTTCCTCGGTCAATACCGTGGCGCCCATTGATTCGGAGTATTTCGTTCCAAGCTTGAATATGTGGCCGATCTCCATGGCTTTGAAAACGTCAAGCGTGCCCTGCTCACAACGAGGACAACCTTCGCCGGAACCAACACCGCGCAGGTCGGCCCACTTGTCAGGCCGGATATCACGCGCGATATCCACGCCGCGCAGATGGTGATCATCTTTGTTGGCGCCGGTGGTCATATTGCGACGGTCTTTTAGGGCGAGATCGGCCACAATCAGCAACTCAAAATTGGCCTCCTTGGCCCGGCGTTTTGCTCCAACGCCACCCAGGCTTCCGGCTCCGGCGCCGAGCAGTTCGCGAATCTCTTCGGTGTGTGCAGTCCGCAACGCCGTTGCCGCCACACTGTCGGCAAGCTTGGTCTCGTGAAGTTGATGATCACCGCGCACCAGAGCCAGCACAGGTTTTGGCTCATTGTTAATTGTGGCGACATACACCAGGGATTTGATTTGCGTGTCAGCTTTAGCACCGCCCGGAAACTTGATCAAATCCTCAATCGTGCGCACGCCCGGTGTCGGAAACTCTTCTGGGACTTCCGGCCCGACCAGATCTTTGATTGGGGCCAAACGCGAAGTGGCTTTCTCAAGATTTGCCGCATAGCCGCAGTTCGCGCAACTCGCAATCAAGTCTTCGCCGGCGTCAGTCCTGGCTACAAACTCATTCGATTCCGATCCGCCCATGGAACCCGACGATGCTTCGACAATTGAGAACTGAATTCCACAACGGCTGAAGATCCGTTTGTAGGCCTCACGCTGTTGCTCAAATGCACGGTCAAGGCCGGCGCGATCGACGTCGAAAGAGTAGGCATCTTTCATGATGAAAGTACGCAGTCTCATCAGTCCTGATTTGGGGCGCGGCTCATCGCGAAACTTCACCTGGATCTGATACCAAACCTGCGGCAGTTGTTTGTAAGAACGAAGTTCGTTTCGCGCAATCGTGGTGAAAACTTCTTCGTGTGTCATGCCCAGACACATGTCGGCACCTTTGCGATCCTTGAGCCGGAACATGTCGTCGCCAATCGCGTCCCAACGACCTGACTCCTTCCAAATCTCCGCCGGGTGCAAGGCGGGCAAATAAAATTCCTGTCCGCCAATGCGATTCATCTCTTCGCGCAGAATCTGCATTACCTTTAGCGCCACGCGCTGCGCCATCGGCAAATAAGAATAGATTCCGGAACCAAGCTGGCGAATCAAACCGGCGCGCAGCAGGAGTTTATGGGATACGACTTCAGCGTCGGCAGGATCTTCGCGAAGCGTGGGAATGAAGTTTTGTGACCAGCGCATTAGGTTTTTGGTTTAACTTTCCTGGGATGAATTACTGCCAGCCATTCTCGCTTAGCAAAAGGGTTAACGCAAAGTAGGACAGGCACTCCCGCCTTTCTGTGTGAACGATTTCTCGCCCGGGGACACAGGAATAGATTTTCCATTTATCATTTGTCAAGATTTGTTAGGTCTCATTGTTCATTTGCCATCGCCACAGCCCTTCGTCTAGAAAGCGGACTTGTCTGCCTCGCGCGGCGGGGCACAAGTGCCCTATCTAAACGGGGTGTGGAGAACTTTTTGGAACGATCACAAATGAGAAATGAAAAATGAGATATGGAAAATCTGTTCCTGTTTGCCAGAAGCGGATGCCAATTCAGACGGACAGGCAGGAAGCCTGTCCTACTTCGTTGCGACCACCCGTGCCGTGATGTACCATCCATCGCTGCCTTACGTTTTGAATTCGCCGGAGATTCACCAATGAAAATCGCACTTGCGAGCGATCATGCAGGCTATGCCGAAAAAGAGCGCTTGAAGCCTTTGCTCCAGGATCTAGGGGTGGAGGTTGATGATCTGGGAACAGTCTCGGAGGAGTCGGTTGATTATCCCGATTACGCGCGCAAGGTTGCGGAGCAAGTTGCGGGCGGCTACGTCGATCAAGGACTGCTTGTCTGCGGCTCTGGAACGGGCATGGCCATATCGGCGAACAAGGTGCCTGGCGTGCGCGCGGCAGTAGCGTGGTCGGAAGAGACTGCTCGGCTGGCGCGCCAGCATAACGATGCAAACGTATTGGCGATCGGCGCGCGCACCACCCCGCCCGGACAAATTCCGGCGATCGTGCGGGCTTGGTTTGCCGCAGACTTCGAAGGCGGCCGGCATGCGGGCAGGGTAGAGAAAATTCGCAGGATCGAATCAGCCACAGAGAGAAGCAGTAAGCAGTAAGCAGTAGGACGCAGGCAGTAGGCAGCAGGCAGTAGGCAGTAGGCAGTAGGCAGTAAGCAGTGCCGATGGGCGAGGACCTGGGGCGCTAGCCGTACCGTAAGTAAGAACGTGGCTAATACGCACCAAACGAAAGACCGAAGACCCGAAATCCAAAGTTCAAAGCCCAAAGCCCAAAGCCCAAAGACCAAAGTCCAAAGACCAAAGTCCAAAGGATCAGACTAAATGACCGATCTAAGAAATGCACCGCTAGCCGAAGTTGATCCGTTGATCGCAGAAGCTATTGACAACGAAGTTGCGCGCCAGGCAAATGGTCTCGAGCTAATCGCCAGTGAAAACTTTGTCAGTGAAGCCGTACTCGAGGCTGCGGGCTCTGTTTTCACTAACAAATATGCCGAAGGCTATCCGAAGAAACGTTATTACGGCGGTTGCGAGTGGACTGACGTGGTTGAACAGGCGGCGATTGATCGTGCGAAGGAACTCTTTGGCGCCGAACACGCCAACGTGCAGCCACATAGCGGCGCTCAGGCGAACATGACCATCTACCTCGCTGCGATTCAGTATGGTGATCAAATCCTGGGCATGAACCTGTCGCACGGCGGTCACCTGACTCACGGCCATCCCATGAACTTTTCCGGCATCAGCTACAAAGTGGCGGACTATGGTGTCTCGCGCGAAACCGAACAGATTGATTACGATGACTTGCAGCGAATTGCAGAAGAGCACCAGCCGAAGTTAATTGTCTGTGGCGCTTCTGCGTATCCGCGTATTGTCGATTTCAAACGGATCGGCGAGATCGCAAGGAGCATCGGCGCACGTATGTTTGCCGATATCGCTCACATCGCCGGGCCCGTGGCTGCGGATCTTCATCCTTCACCGGTGCCGCACGCTGACTACGTAACGACGACGACGCATAAGACACTGCGTGGCCCACGCGGCGGGTTGATCCTATGTAAGGAAGAACACGCGAAAGAAATCGATCGGAAGCTGTTTCCAGGAGTGCAGGGCGGCCCGCTGGTGCACATCATCGCGGCGAAGGCCGTCGCGTTTGGCGAAGCTTTGCGCGATGATTTCAAGGAATACCAGCGGCAGATTCTGGCCAATGCCCAGGCGCTCGCGACCGAGTTGCAGGAGCAGGGGCTGCGTCTGGTTTCCGGCGGCACCGATAATCACCTGATGCTGGTTGACGTCTGGATGGACGGCAAAGGTATCACCGGGAAGGATGCGGAGAAGGCGCTCGAAGCCGCAAACATCACCGTCAACAAGAACACGATTCCGTTTGACCAGAATAAGCCTTTCGTCGCTTCAGGCTTGCGCATTGGCACGCCGGCGGTGACAACACGGGGTATGAAGGAAAACGAGATGCGCGAGATAGGTCGCCTTATCGCGGAGATTATTCACGCGCCTGCCTCGGAAGACGTGCGCGGCAAAGTAAGGCAAGGTGTGGACGAACTGGCGGCGCGCTTCCCGCTGTATGCGAAGCGACTGAAGCGCGCTCAATGGCCTGAGGCAATGCGTGCTTGATTAACGGTCAGCATTTTTAGCGGCGTTCAGCATCTTATGGAAACAGTCTTCGGACCTGAAGGGCTAATCGCCCAGGCTCATCCTGAATACGAGCATCGTCCCGGCCAGATTGAAATGGCGCGGGCGGTGGTGCGTGCGTTTGAAAACCGCAAGCATCTGATCGTGGAAGCGGGAACCGGCACTGGCAAGACCCTCGCTTATCTTGTCCCGGCAGTTGCAGCCGCGCTCGGCGGTCGCGGTCGCGTCATCATCTCCACCGGCACAAAGAATCTCCAGGAACAGTTGATGGAAAAAGATATTCCCTTTCTCCAGAGTGTGTTGCCGAAGAGTTTCAAAGCGGCCTACATGAAGGGACGAAACAACTACGCCTGCCTGCACCGGTTAGGGGGCGCGGAAAGTTCGCCGGTGCTGGAAGGCCTTGAAGAAATGGACTACTTCGATGAGGTTGTTCACTGGGCCAAAGCATCTGCTACGGGCGATCGCGCGGAGTTGTCAAATCTGCCTGAGTCCCTTTCCTTTTGGCGCCACATAGATGCCCGCTCGGAAACTTGCCTGGGCCAGAAATGCACCGACTTCGATGCGTGCTTTATCACGCGCATGCGCGAGCGGGCATTGGATGCCGACATTGTGGTGGTCAATCACCACCTGTTTTTTGCTGACCTGGCGCTGCGGAACAGCATGTACGGCAGCGTGTTGCCTGATTATTCGGCGGTAATCCTGGATGAAGCGCATTTAATCGAAGATGTCGCCTCCGAGTATTTCGGCTCTCAGATTTCCAATTATCAGATAGACGACCTGATACGCGATGTGGGCGCCTTTCCTTACGAGGATGCCGGGGCAGACCGGGAGATAACTAAAACGTCCTCGCGCGTAATGCGTTTCGCCGCTGACTTTTGGATGGGCTTCCGCGAAGGTCGTGGCGAAGACGGGCGCTACCCAATAATTCCCGGTAGTTTTGCGCGGAAGAATGAAGATGGTGAGTTGCAACCAACCCCGCTGGGCGATCTTTACGTCGCGCTCGACGGTGCGCTGGGCCGGCTGGAAACAACCCTGGACGCACTCAAGGAGAAGCCGCCGGAAATCGAAAACCTCGTGCGGCGAATTCGACAAACCAAATTCGATTTGCAGTTCATAGTCACTGGACAGGACAAGAAGTTTGTCTACTGGACCGAGCGACGGGGGCGTGGATTTTTTCTACGCGCTTCGCCGATAGATGTGTCTGGATTGTTGGAAGACAAACTATTCGAGAAGGTCGACACGGTCGTGTTGACGTCTGCAACTCTTTCCAGCGCCGGCAACTTTTCCTTCATTCGCGAGCGGCTGGGGCTGAGTTCTGCGGATGACCTGATTGCGGAATCAACCTTCGACTATCAAAGCCAGGCGCTCTTGTACCTTCCTCCAAAGATGCCCGATCCGCGTTCGCGCGAATGGGCTGAAGCAGCGGCCGCTGAAGTCATCAAGATCGTCAATGCAACGGAAGGGCGCGCCTTTGTGCTCTCAACCAGCCTCGCCGGAATGCAGTCGCTGTATGACCTGGCCATGCCTGAGATTGAGTATCCTTGTTTCCTGCAGGGTAGCGCGTCGAAAGGACGCTTGCTGGAGAGGTTTCGACAGACTCCAAACGCGGTGCTCTTCGCCACCTCAAGTTTTTGGCAGGGAGTCGATGTGCGCGGAGAACAGTTGTCCTGCGTGATTATCGACAAACTGCCGTTCGCGGTGCCTACCGATCCCATTGTAGCCGCGCGCCAGCGCTACATCGAAGACGAAGGCGGGTCGAGTTTTTTTGAATACAGCGTGCCGCAGGCAATCATTAGTTTGAAACAAGGTTTGGGACGCTTGATACGCAGCACTACGGACCGCGGCGTTCTCGCGGTGCTGGATCCACGTCTCAAGACCAAGATCTATGGCCGATTGTTTTTGAAGAGTCTGCCGCAGTGCCGTGTGACTTCCCGGATTGAAGATCTCCGCGACATGTTTCCCGAAGAAGTTTCGGCCCAGTCCGCGTTGGTCTGACGCCTACGCACTAACCGCAAAGAACGCCAAGGAAATCACAGAGTTCCGCAAAGAGTTTCTTTGCGCCTCTTTGCAAACTCTGCGGTTAGATTTTAGTCTGGCCCTCCTTGCGACTTTGGACGTTGGACTTTAGACTTTGAATTCTTAATCATGCCCGGACAATTTGAAGTAATGATCGAGCGCAACTTCTCGAGCGCGCATCAACTGCGCGGCTATAAGGGAAAGTGTGAGAACCTGCACGGCCACAACTACCGCATTGAGATCTATGCGCGCGGCAGGGAACTCGACAACATCGGATTGCTGGTGGATTTTGTTGAGTTGAAAGCGGCGGCAGATGAGGTCGTGCAATACCTCGATCATCGAAACATTAATGATCTGGAGCCTTTTGTCGAACTACAACCCTCCGCCGAAAACCTCGCGAAATATATTCTGGAGCGTGTAGCTGCGAAGGTGGGAGACGACCGGGTGCAGATTTTCAAGGTGCGCTGCTTTGAGACTCCGACGAGTGTAGCCACTTACCAGGTAGAGTAGGCAAAAGGCAGTAAGCAAAAAGGCAGTAGGCAGTGGGCAGTAGGCAGTAAGCAGAAAGTCATCGTGGATTCTGCTTACTGCTTACTGCCCTTTTGCTTACTGCCTTCTGTTTTTCACGCTTCGTCGGCTATCGCCGGTAGCGTTTGAGTGAATACTTGAGTAGTTATTTCCAGCGGAGCTGCTTCCGTTTGCACTGCTTTGACTGCGGCTTTCCTCATGTAAGGCTTCTCGCAGAATCTATAGAACACCCAGGCAAACAGGACTGTAGCCGGTATCACTACCAGCAGCGCATTAAGAATTGGCGGGAACCATTTTATCGTAAATGAATACGACTGCATGATGACCAATTCATGCGTCAGGTAAAGCGAGTAGGAAAACACTCCCACGAAAGCGGCCGCGGCAACCATGCGGACAACAAACCGGGCAAGAACACCGGGCGCTCTCAACTTTGCAAGCCACAACTGTTCTGCTTCGACTGCCCGATTCACGAGTATGAAGAAGCCAACACCCCAGACTGGATGCATTAACATCCAGGCCAGGTCGTGGGGCAAAGTATCCTTTTGCGTGACTGGCAGGATGATGGATGTTGCCGATGCCAGCACCATAGCTGCGCCGCCAATCCACAAGTTTCGACACCACTTTGGCAGTTCAATTAAACCGAAAGCGGCTTCTACGGCGATAGCGCCAAGCGCCCAGGTAAACCAGTGTGACGCTGCTGCTTCGGGGACTGGAATCCCTGCTCCGAAGGTTACCCAGGCCGCATGGCTAAAATAGAACCACGCTATCCGCGCTAAAGCGCAAATAGCGAGGGTTGGTCCCCAGCCCCAACGCGTTCGCAGGAAGAGCAGAACAAAATAGGCGAGGTAGAGTTGTTCTTCAATTGCGAGCGTCCAGAAAACCCCGTTGATACTGTAGCAAGTGTGAGGGTCGAGGTTGTGCAGCATCAGGAGATGCATCACGACGTCGTAGATAAAGAAATGCGTGACATTGATGCCGGTCGTTAGTGCCGCCATCAACATGAACAAAGCGAAGGCAATCAGATAAGGCGGATAGAGCCGGCGGATGCGGCGCCGCCAAAAGGATCCAAAGCGGATCGACTGGGGCTGTTGAGTCGCGCGAGATTTGGCCCACTGCAAGTGTATACAGAACCCGGAAATAACGAAGAATAGAAAGACGCCGATGTAGCCAAACGCGCTAACGAATTGCAACAGCTTCACGGGCCAGCGGAAAAGATTGCCTGGCACCACATTGGCGGTTTGCGACACCGCGTGGTAAAGCACCACTCCCAGTGCCGCGATGCCACGCAGCGCATCGATGCTTTGTAGACGGCCGTTGAGCAGAGCGTTAGTCTTGATTACTTTCATCAAGGGGGGTTGAAATTACTCAAGCCGAGACGAGCCCCGCAACGTCAATGTTGTACTTCCTTATCTTGCTGTACAGCCGCGGGCGATAGATGCCGAGAAGGTTCGCGGCCGCCTGCTTGTTGCCGCCCGTGCGCTGAAGAGTCTTCTCGATTACCAACCGTTCGATATCTTCCAGTGTCATGTTGGGCGGCACATCCCAGGCTGTTCCGGTCGATGATCCTTCTGGAAGAGAGCCATTGTCGAACGGCAGATCGACGGGCTCAATACGATTTCCTTTTGCCAACAATACCGCTCGCTCGATAACGTTTTGTAGCTCTCGTACGTTGCCCGGCCAGGTGTGGCCGAAGAGCCGCTGATACGCCGCCTGCGAAACCCCAGCGATTTGCCGATCGTATTTCTGCGCATACATGTGCAGAAAGTGTTCGGTCAAAAGCTGAATATCTTCACTGCGGTCGCGCAAGGGTGGAACGTGGATAGTAATCGTGGAAATGCGATAAAAAAGGTCGTCACGCAATAAGCCATCACGAATTGCGTCTGCCGGCGGACGATTTGTCGACGAGATAAGACGAAAGTCCACTGCATAAGTCTTCTCAGAGCCAATCTTGCGGTAGCTCCGTTCCTGCAACACGCGCAAGAGTTTCGGTTGCAGCTCGACCGGCATTTCTGCGATTTCGTCGAGCATTAGCGAGCCGCCTGCGGCGTGTTGCACCAGTCCTTCTTTATCGGCGTGGGCGCCGGTAAAGGCTCCCTTGGTGTGGCCGAACAACTCCGACTCAATCAGCTCCTTTGGCAACGCCGCACAGTTAACTTTGATGAAAGGCTTTCGCGCGCGTAACGATTGATAATGAATTGCGTTAGCAATAAGTTCTTTACCTGTTCCCGATTCGCCGACGATCAATACGTTCGCATCCGACTTGGCCACTGACTCGATAGTTTCATACACGGTCTGCATCGATTTGGCGGAGCCAATGATATTGAAATACTCCGAGCGAGTCGAAAGTTGC
This sequence comes from Pyrinomonadaceae bacterium, assembly GCA_036507195.1. Lineage (GTDB taxonomy): Bacteria > Acidobacteriota > Blastocatellia > Pyrinomonadales > Pyrinomonadaceae > PSRF01. The sequence continues at coordinate 56,122 of DASXQM010000193.1, forward strand.
CGGCGCATGTTTGCGTTTTCCGTTACGAGCTCGCGTTGTTTAAGGGCATTCTCAATCCGTCGCTGCAGTGTTTCAAATTCGAAGTTGTCCTTTTCCACGAAATCGAAGGCGCCCGCCCTGGTTGCTTCAACCGCTCTGGCGACAGTCGCATTTCCCGTTAGAACGATAACTTCGGTCAGCGACCGCGCGTCTTTGATGTGGCGCATAACTTCGAGGCCGTCTATGTCGGGCAGTTGTAAGTCGCAAATGGCCAGGTGATGACCACCTTGATCAAATAACTCAATCGCCTCGGCTCCTGTCGCCGCGGTATCGACTGAATAGCCTTCTTCAAGAAGATGCTTCTTCAATGAATCCGCCATTGTTGGCTCATCATCAACCACCAAAATGCGAACGTCCTTTTTCTCCACTAATCGTCCTCCCTGGAACCTTCCCTGTTGGTTTTATTTCTTATATTCGCAGTCGTTCTGGCTCACGGGGCCAACGGCAGGCGCACGCATAAAGTCCCGTTCCGGCGTTGCGCCGAACCGCCATGCGCCTCGATTATTCTTGCAGCAAGAGATAATCGTATCTCGTTGCTGCCGGCAAACGAATGGAACGGATCGTGGTCCGCAGAATCACACACTCGCCACTCAATCACACCATTCCTCCTGTTTTCGACTGCTTCGCCTTTCAAGTGAACCTCCAATGACCCCTCACGCGTTTTGTTGGTTAGCATCTTCATGGCGCCGAGCGAGATTCCTTTCAACGCAGCGGCTAGTAAGACCGAATCAAATTCACCGACCAGCGGAGCCGGTTCGGCATCGACGACAATCGAACCGACCAGAGCCCCGGTCACAGGTGGGCGGCCATTCAAGCTTACGGCAACCTCGCGCATAATCTTTTCCAGGTCGATTCCGGCCTGCTTCTTTAGCATGAGTGGCTGGCCGTACTCCACAATCATCCCAAGATCGGCGGCAGTTCGGTCAAGGCCTGCGATGAGCTTATTTACTGTCTCCAGTTCGTCCGTGGGGCGCTCGCTCTTTTCCAACCGCTTCCGAAGAAACGTGGCATAGAGTTTGAGACCATTAAGCTGGTTCTTGAGGTCGTGAACAATCTGGACAGAAGCCCGTCCGAGAGCCCGCAACGCCTCGTTATCTTCGGATTCTGACAGTAATGGCTTCATTTGGTATCGGAGTATCGGCTCTAAACTTCCTCCAGCCAGTTGGGGAAAAGGCGATGGAGCCAAGCGAAGTGTACTGATTAAACCCGACAGGGGGAATTCGATATGTCGTATTTCGGTGCGCGATCTTAGCAAAAAAGGCTGGCGTATTCTAGTGATACAGAGATTTGGTAGTGACCTAATTTGAAATTCTCTGTTGCACAAAGAAAAATGAAAATAGGGCACTACCAGAGATTTTCCGTTAACTGGGATCGGTGCAACCTTGAATTCGACTACAGAATTCGTCCGGGACAGAGGGCCTGACCGCGTGCGCAATAAAAAGGAATTAGCCACGGTTTTGCTGGTTGAGGATACAGAGGACAACCGCCAGATGATGAGGAGACTGCTCGAGATGAGCGGCTACCGGGTTGTTGAAGCGATTAATGGCGTGGAGGCCGTAGAGGTGGCGGGTCAGATACGACCCCAAATTATCTTGATGGATCTGAGCTTACCCTTTATCGACGGCCTCGCCGCGACGCGACGGATTCGCAGCCTGCCAGGCTTGGGCAATGTGCCTATAGTCGCCGTTTCCGCCCATGACACTGCTGATTTTCACAGTGACGCGCTGGACGCCGGATGCAACGCGTACATCACTAAACCAATCGATTATCCCGAGCTCGAGGATGTGGTTAATCGTCTACTGGCGAGCGATTCCTGAGTCCAAGCTGGTCCACAATCAGCTCTACCCAGATTGTTGGAAACATTTCCTGGCGCCATTGGTCTAAATCGTCGAAGATTCAAGAAGGATCGCAGCAAATACAGAACCGAGCGCGGTAGCGCGGGATGCTGGAGTCAACGTTAATCACTAAGGCTTATTGCTTAGTTTTATTACCCAGGTAGACTTTCGCATCCGGCGCTACCGCGCTTCGGTTCTGTATTGGCGAAACCAGCGATGCACCGGCTAGTGGTAACTTGAACATTGCAAAATTGGATTACGACGCACTAGAATCCATTCAACATATCCATGGCTGCTCCAGAGCGACAGGTTTCAGAGACGGATGACTCGCAACGCAAGATAATCATTGTTGTCGCGGTCATCGCGGCAGTGGCGATTGCGGGCCTGTTCTATTTTTTAATGCGAGCGACCGGCGGCGGCTCGGTTGAGCCGGCTCTGGAAGGCGCAATACGTTCAGGCTCGCCTGAATTCGGAGCGTACCAATCAAAAATTGTTCTCGACCCCCCGGAAGCTTACGAATCCAAGCGCGCGCTGGGGGATATCGTAATGAATCTCCAGACAACCGTTCGGAATTTTACCGGCCGAACACTGAGCGGACTTGAAATCAAAGGGATGGTCGTGGACCATCAGGGAAAGCCAGTGAGAGAGCATACGGTTGTCGTGCTACCTAGCAATCAGCAAACTGAGCTGGAGAATAATCGGAATATGCCTGTCCAGGTGAGGCTGGAAGGGATGACTGATAAAGATGACCGGGCTAACATCAAGATGGAAGTGACCGGATTTAAGTTTAAGTAAGACCCACCTCTAAACGAATTTATGAATTGTTTAGACAGCGCACTTGTGCGCCGAACGTGGCACAAGTGCCATTTCTAAACGGAAAAGAGGGCCGACATCTCTGAAAGAAACCGACAGCACGGAGGGTGCCTGCCTACTCCTGATCGAGAAACAACTCTTCCAGCGACTGCCTTAGCGGCTGCACCGATACCAGCTTTCCGCCGGCTTTTCTAAGAGCCGCTATTAAAGAATCGACGTCCTTTTCTTCCGCTAGTTCAACCCTCAACCCGGCCGGCGTGGATGTTACTAAGAAATCATGGCCGCTGGGCAAGTGGGGTCCGAGCACAGCTTCGTCAATTCCGCCTATGATTACTTCAACAAGATTACGTCCTGCGACCTGTTGGCGCAGCTCATCAAGGTATCCGACGTGTGCAAGGCGACCGCCCCTTAGAATGGCGACGCGATCACAAAGTACTTCGATGTCCGAGAGAATGTGTGAGCACATGAAAACGGTTTTGCCTTCTTGTCGCAGGGCAGCAATTAGGTCGCGAACCTCACGCCTTCCGATCGGATCCAGTCCACTCATCGGCTCGTCAAGAAATACCACCTCGGGTTCGTTGATCAGTGCCTGGGCCAAACCCACGCGCTGCAACATTCCCTTGGAAAACTTTCTTAGCTGCGTGTTCCACTTGCTCTCGTCGAGCTTCACGCGGGAAAGCAACTTCCGCGCTCTGTTTTCGCGATCAATTTTGGAGAAGCCAAAAATTTGACCGCAGAAGTTGAGAAACTCCAACGCGGTCAGGTAGTCGTAGAAATAGGGGTTCTCCGGCAGGTATCCAATGCGACTGTGCATGGAAACGTCAGCTATATCGTGATGAAGAATTCGCGCGCTGCCCTCGGTCGGAAAGATTAAGCGCATCAACAGCTTTAGCGTGGTGGTCTTGCCGGCGCCATTTGCTCCCAGGAAACCAAATATCTCGCCCTGATTGACCGTCAGCGACAGTCCGTCCAGCGCCCGCACCTTTCGCTTGCGCCAGAAACCGACTTCGTAGTCTTTTGTTAGGTTCTGTATTTCAACCACAACGGGCATATCCACCTAATCCTCCTTTCCTGCAAGCCTTCAACTCACTCTATGGCCGTCGCTTCACGCGATGGATTGTAAACAGTCCGGCGGCTTCCCCCGCCTCTCGCTCATAGAATGGGCGGCATCATCGACTTGCATGGCTACGTAAGAACCTTGACAGTTACTACCGCGCGCGATCTCTATGATCATCGGTAGCCGGAGAGCGAGCAGCATTGTCGCTAATGCGGCTAACCGGCCCCACTTCCACTGAATGCCTGTTGAGTCTTCCGGCTCTGATTCATATTTGTCCTGATGGCCTCGGCTACTGTGCCTGAATCTGTTCGAGCTTCTTGCGCATCTCGACGGTGCGGTTGCTGTCGCTATCCATCTGCAGTGCGCGGCCTAGTTGAGTTATTGCGTCGCCCTTCCGTCCCGTCGCCGCATAGCTCAGTCCGAGTTGATAACGCGCAGCGACATCATCCGCTTTCCTTGCCAGCAACGCTTCGTATTCGCGAATTGCCCCAGCATGATCATTCATGGCCGCCAAGGTGCGCGCCAGGTTGAACCGGGCTGAACTTGAGGACAGGTCGCGCTCAAGCACACGAGAGAACTCAAGTTTGGCGGTGGCGTAGTCTCCTTTGTCGTAAAGCAAAACACCGAGGTTGTTATGCCCCTCGATCAAGCCAGGCTCGAGGGCGAGAGCGGCTTTCAAATTCGTAATGGCCTCATCCGCTTGGCCTAATCCCGCCTGCGCCAGCGCGAGGTTGTTGTACACGTCGGCCTTTCTCGGATCCAGACGTTTCGCTTCGAGCAGCTCATTTCGCGCTGGGTCATATTGCTTAAGACCTAGATAAGCCAATCCCAGATTGTAATGGGTGGACCAGGAGTCAGGTGAATAGTATAGGGCGCGCTGCCAGAGCGCGACGGAGTCGTGCCAGACACGGTTTTGCAGGATTGTGCTTGCGCCAAAGGCCAGCAAAACGACGACGCTAATCGCCACGGCAAGCGCCGCACGCTTGCGCGCCAGTCGCAACATCAGAATAGCAATCAGGTAACAAAATCCGATGGAAGGCAAGTAGAGATAGCGATCCTGAATTATATAGTCATAGTGAAGGACTTTCAGATTGAGCACCGGCAAGAGTGGTGCGACCATCAAAGCGATCGCCATCCACACTCGCGCGTCCAACTTCTTTCTGTAAAACCAGAGAACGAATCCCAGGCCTACCAGGATACCGACCGGCAATAGAAATCTTGGGTCTCCGGCCCTTTTGATAAAGGGCGAACCATAGATGAGGCTCAGGTGAAACGGAGCGATCAAGTGTTTGAAGTAGTTAACGACGACGTAAGGTATGGTCATCACTATCGCTGAGTCTGGAACCTGCGCCATATTCGGATGCTTCCAACTTATTCGCCCGAGGACGGAAAAGCGAACAGCCAGATATGCCGCGGCTACCACTGCGTACGGAATCATTTGGAGCACGACGTCTTTAAGGCGTAACGCCAGACTCGGCCTGCTTATTGGGCGTGTCAGCTCCCAGCTGCAGAGCACCAGGGGAAGCGCGAGGGGTGTTTCCTTGCACAGAATCGCTAAGCCAAAGGCAACGACTGATGCTGCCAGCCATTTCTTCTGGCCCTCTTCCCGGTAACGCACATACCACAATAGGCTTGGAACATAGAATAAAGCCGCGAGTGGATCTGGTATACCGCTGATCCATGAGACTGATTCAACGTGCGCCGTGTGCAAGCCGAAGATCAGAGACGCTAACGCTGCGACCAGGCGACCCGAAAGCCTCCTCAGAAGGAAGTAAACTGCGACCGTGGCGACTACGTGCACGAGTAGATTCATCAGATGCCAGCCGGGCTCCCACAGACCGAACAGTTGGTAGTTAAGCGTCAGGTAGGTGGTGAACAGAGGACGGTAATATGGTAGGGGAATGGCCGCCGCCGAGAGTGTTCCCCGTTGGAAGCTCCAAACATCGCTCGTGAACGCACGAAGGATATTGCTCCACGTATGGAGATGAGGATTTCCCACGATCTGTGTCATGTCGTCGAATACAAAGGCGCCACCTAATGAGTTGGCATATACAAGCACCGTCGCCGCTACCATCAAAAACAGAATGCGGCTCTCGGAGAATATTCCGTTCGAGGAAAGAAAGTCGGAGCTGCCCCGGTCGAGACCCGGCTTACTCTCAATGACGTTAGGTTTCTTTGCTCGACCTTTTTTCATCCAGGAGAAATCTTCTTTAGATACCGCTCGCTATGTGGTTTTGCCGGTCTTATTGCGTGTTCGGATCAACACCTTGAATCCTCTCATTTCTGAGGAACCTCGGACCGCGAGTCAAGCTCCACGTCACAACCTGCTTTTATCAGTCGATAGGGTGCGTTTGCTGGATCAAGCGGCGCTCCTGAGGCATCAAGTGGCAAGCCTGCTCTGCGTAAAAAGTTGGAAACATCTTTCCACGAAGATGCGCAGCGCTGCTCACGGGCAGCATATTCTCCGAGTACACGCCGGATCTCATCTCGGTCCCCAAATGACTGAATCTGCAAGAGCCTCCTTCTCGCCATTTCGCGCACATTAGAGTCATCAGTTTCGTCATACATGCGTTCATAAATCTGCCGAGCCGTGCCGCGACTTCCACCTGTGACGAGCATCTGGGCTTTCATGGCTTCCATCCAGTGAGGAGCGCCCGGGAGTGTGGCACCTTGTCCATAGGCTTCGCTCGCTGCCTTGAAATCTCTCTGCTGCCAGTAGATGTAACCAAGATGTTGATAGAGCCGCCATGCCGAAGGATTGGCAGCGATGCCTTTCCTCGTAATGCGAATCGCATCTTCGACATTAACGGCCGGTAGAACCACTGCGGCATATTCATAAGGCTCCATGAATTCGGGATCTAAAGTAGTAGCTGTATCAAGAAGAGGAGCCAGCAACTTGGCATTGAGCTGGCCCAGATCGTCCAATTGAATATCTCCGGGAGTATTCAAAACTTTGCGCCCCACATATTGAAGCGAGCGCATCCAGTACCAGTCTGCGGCCAACCCATTGAAACCCAGACTAATTCTTTTCAAAGTTTTACCGTTGATATAGAGTTGCTCTTCCTCGATCTTCGCATCGATTGACGGCCTGCGAGAATCAATCAGCCGGGATAAACCAACTACGCTAGCCAGTCCGATAAAGACTATTAACAGAAGCACGCCGTCGCGACTTGACCATTTGTTCATTTGAAATTACGCCGGCTAAAGATCAATGTGGCAGCCGCAAGGATTACGGCGATATAAACCAGAGCATAAAGGATTGCCATTGCAGCATGGGCAGCAGTAGGCATCTGTCCGTGGGCTGCCGGCGTAACGAAGCTAAGATTGGCGAGGTTCGGAAGAAGATAATAGAGCCCGCGGAAAAGCCAGCGCGCAGGCGCACTTCCCATCGAATTTGCGAGTCCTTTGAGGTCTGCGCTGAAGTGTCCAATGATAAAGACGAAGAAAGTCAGCAGCGCTGATAAAGCGGGCGAGGAAAAACAAGAGAAGAGAAGCGCAACGCCGGTTAAAATCATCAGCTCTACGTAGATGAGCATGATGGCTGGCCAAATACTTAACGCCAGTGGATCCCAGCCGCGACTTACAAAGAGCAATGCGAGCGAGACGCCTGTGCCCATAACCACCACGTTGACGAGCAGGGTCAAGCAGAGGCCCAAATACTTTCCTATCAGAAACTCACCGCGTCCTACGGGCTTGGCAAATATCGCGTAGACTGTTCGCCGCTCGATTTCCTTGTAAACCAATCCGACGCCAACAAAAATCGCGATGAAGACGCCAAATATCAACATCGCACTGAGACCCAGGTCGACGATAATCTTTCGTTCCTGTCCGCCCGAAAGTTCCCCGATGAAAACCGCGGCGCCGGTGAGCAGCAGCACAAACAAAACCAGGTTGTAGAGCACCCGATCGCGCACTGCTTCGCGAAAAGTATTGCGGGCGATGCTGGCAACGCGTTTCCACGCCATTGTGCGACCCGGAGCACGGGCAGCGGCTTGGGCGCCTCGATCGGTTCTGGCAAATGCCTCGGCTCTTTCTTCCATTTCAGCGACCAACCATAGTTCGTGACGAAGTATAAAAGAACGCGCTCAAAATATCATACGGCACCATCAGTTGGTAGTGAGTCAGTTTCGTTGAAAGTGTCCGATAAACTTTAGTTTATCGGCGCGCAGCCACTTGTAGAGCAAACTGTCAGTTTGCGATGTGGGTTGACACTCATGAGCCGTCCGCAAACTAACAGTTTGCTTTACACACAAAAACGGGCCGAGGCAAAAATGCCTCGCCCCGTAAGAGAGAGATCGAACTGTTAAAGGAGACTACTTGAGCGGACTGTCGGGTGTGACGGCGCGAGTGGTTGCATCAGCCGCCGGAGCGGTGGCACCCGCCTGGAAATAGATCACACCAGATTCGTTTGTGTAAAAACTACGGGAGCCGGTTGCTCCGATACCGACGCCGTTAGCAGGTTCTGAGGTCGCATCGTAACGAGCTGGAGCCGTCAAACTGGAGGCAAGGGGACTGATGGCGAAGATGTAACCGCTCTTTTGATTCGGCGCTGTGCCCAGTACTGCATCAATCAAGCCCTGGGTTTGTAAATCGCCGAGGTCACCATATTCGCCCGCGCCTCCAGTTGAGAGGTATGTTGCCTCGGCGCCTGAGATAGTGCGCAAGCTGTACAGGGCGGAACCTTCATTAGCAGCGCGTTTCGAAGCGAGAAGGTTGGGGATTGCGATGGCGGCAATGATACCGATAATCGCGATCACGATGAGGAGTTCTATTAGCGAGAAGCCTCGTTGATTCTTTTTCAGTGTCATTCTC
>DASXQM010000194.1:0-26402 GCA_036507195.1 Pyrinomonadaceae bacterium
GCCTTAGCATCAGTGCCCAGTTTAATTCGCTGACCGACGGCTTCTTCGTTGGGCCAGTAGCGGTGTGCAAACTCTTCATCGATCACAATCGCGTTCAGGGCCGCAATCTCTTTTTCTACCTCGGTGAGTTTGCTTAGATCCTTCCCGGCAAGAGCCGATCTATCGTCGTGGTCATCAAAGTATCGCCCGCGTTTCAACGGGATATTCATGGCGCGAAAATAATCGGGCGTGACCAGGCACGCTTCCATCAGCGGAGTTTCGTTGCGCGGTGGTAGTGGCCGGCCATCGATAGTGAAAGACGTCTGCCAGCCGTTGTTGCCAAGCGGCAAGCCGGAGGCGGCGGCGCTGGATTCAACACCGGGCAGCCCGCGAAGGTTATCGAGCAGACGAACGTAGAACTGTTCACGCTGTTCGACGCTGGCATATTTCTTCTCCGGCAGCGCCACACTAAAGCTCGTCAAGTGTTCGTAGGAAAAACCCGGGTTGACTCTTTGCAAACGGTAAAAACTGCGAATCATTAGTCCCGCGGCAATCAGCAAGACCAGCGTAGTTGCAACTTCCACAACGACCAGCGAGCTGCGCAGCCAATGCCGCCCTGATGTGCCACGCCCGGTTTCTTTCAACGTCTCATGCACATCCACAACGCCCGCCTGCAGCGCCGGAACGAGTCCAAAGAGAATGCCAGTCGCAATAGATATGCCGATAGTGAAGACCAATACGCGCCAATCGAGACTGATTTCGCCCGCCCGCGGAATCGCGTCCGGACTTATGTAAAGAATGAGCGCAATACCCCAACGGGCAATCAACAAACCCAGGGTGCCGCCGATCAAAGCCAGCAGAACGCTCTCCGTTAGCAGTTGGCGGGCAATGCGCCAGCGTCCTGCTCCCATGGCCGCACGAATGGCCATTTCTTTTTGACGCGATTGCGCGCGAGCCAGCAGCAGATTTGCGATATTTGCGCATGCAATGAGCAGGACAGCAGCGACGGCGCCAAACAACACCCAGAGCGTCCAGCGAATGTCTCCAACAAAGACCTCGAGCAGCGGGCGCGTTCCCACGCCGTTACCTGCGTTGGATTCGTTGTATTGCTTTTCCAGGTTAGCGCCAATGGTGTCCATCTCAGCTTTCGCCTGCGCGAAGCTTACTCCCGGCTTTAGGCGCCCGACCCCGTACAAACCTGGATGATTGCCTCGTTGTTGCCAGCCCGGCTCGCCGGAGAGTTGGCCCACGGGTACCCACATCTCGACGCGACTCGGAAACTGAAAGGTTTGCGGCATTACGCCAATCACCGTGTAGCTTTTCCCGTTGAGCGTGATCGGCTGATTCAGGATGCTCGACAGACCGCCAAAGCGTCGCTGCCATAGCCCATAGCTCAAGACAACAACGGGTGAGCCGCCGGGTTTATCTTCGTCGTTTGTGTAGATACGGCCCACCGCCGGATTGACGCGCAAGGCCGCAAAGAGATCGGCAGACATCTGGCCGGTGATAATACGTTCCGCTTCACCAGCGCCGGTGAGGTTATAGCTGCTGCGGTTGTAGACGCCGATTTTCTCAAAAACATCATTTTGGTTTCGCCAATCAGTGAAGTTCGGGTAAGAAATCGAAATCTCGTCCATAACCTTGCTGGTCTCATTCAGAAACACCAATCGATCCGAGTCTTCATAAGGCAACGGCCGCAGCAGCACTGCATCGATAACGCTAAAGATTGCAGTGTTGGCGCCGATGCCGAGGGCGAGCGCAAGAATCACCACGAAAGTAATTCCCGGGTTCTTAAGCAGCACACGAGCGCCGTAGCGCAGGTCTTGCCATATTTTCTGCATCGAATTTCTCCAGTATCGTATTTACAGTTTCAGTCGTTCTTCGGATCGAATCCTCAAGCACAATAGGAGTCGTTTAGAATTAGCACTTGTGCCCCGCATCCCTGGCCCGTTTAGATAGGGCACTTGTGCCCCGCATCCCTGGCCCTGGGCGACCAAGTTTCGCTTCTTGCTCTTTGTTTTCTTAATCTGAGATCTCAAATTTGAGATCTCAGATCCGCACTCACTCGTACCTAAGCGCCACCATTGGATCGACTTTCGTTGCGCGTCGCGCCGGGATGAAGCAGGCCAACAGCGCCACCGTCGTCAGCAACACCGTAATGACCGCAAAGGTCGCGGGATCGGTTGTGCTCACGCCGTAAAGCATCTTTGACAGCAGACGGGTCAGTCCCAGCGCGGCGACCAAGCCAAGCACCACTCCTCCCAGCGCCATCTTCATCCCGTGCTTTAAGATGAGACGAAGGACGTCCGTGCGTTGGGCGCCCAGCGCGAGACGAATCCCGAGTTCGTGTCTTCGTTGGCCCACCAGGTACGAAATGACGCCGTACAGTCCGAGGCTCGCGAGCAACAGCGCCACCACTGCAAAGGCGTCGAGCAGGATCATCGAGAACCGCTGCTGAGCCAGCGAGCCGGCGATCACCTCATTCATTGTCTGAGCTCTGGATACAACATTCTCTTTGTTCTGCTCTTGTACGACGCGGCGGATTGAATCGAAACTGGCTGGCGCGGATCCGTTGGCAAGCATCACTACCCCTACGCCGGCAGATAGTCCTCTCATTGCGTCATCCGGGAACTGCCTGAATGGTTCATAGAGCTGAGCTTGAAGTGTCTGCTCGTCGTCCGAATCGATACTCCACTGCTTGACGTGTCCAACAACCCCGACGATTTGCTGCGGGTCCTGGCCGTCCTGGCGAATTCGTTTGCCGATGGGATCTGAGCCACCAAAGAATTTGCGGGCGAAGACCTCGTCAATTACGACGACGGATAGAGATCGTTCATCATCTTGGTTATTGAAGAAGCGGCCCTGCTTGAGCGGTATACCCATCGCCGTCAAATAACCGGGTTCGACCCGGTACACGAGCGCCATATTCATTTCGCTCTGACTGGCAGGTTTGGGCTGGCCATCCACCCAGAAGAACAAATCGTCCTCACCCTGCAAGGGAATTGCACCAGCTGAAAATGAAACTGCCCGGATACCCGGTGTCGAGCTGAGTTGATCGCTCAGCTCACGCAAAGCGGCGCGAGTCGCCTCCGGGCTGGTCGTCCTCATTGACGGAGACAGACTGAGTGAGAAGGTCAACACATTGTCCGGACGAAATCCCGGATCAACAGTCCAAAGCGCGCTGAGGCTACGAATCATCAATCCCGCGCCGATCAATAAGACCAGCGCCAGGGCCATCTCGACCGCGACCAGGATGCCTTGTGCGCGCCCGCGCGCGACGCTCGCCCCGCGTCCACCTTCCTTCAGCGTTTCTGACAAACGCCAACGCGAAGTCTTAAGCGCCGGAGCAATGCCGGATAAAATCCCGGTCAGCAGCGAAATGGCCACGGTGAAGATCAGGACGCGGCGGTCCAGCCCGACCTCGCCAGCGCGTGGCAGCGTGGTGGGCAGCACAGCGAGCGCGGCATTTGTGCCCCAACTTGCTACTACTAATCCCAGTCCCCCGCCGGCGAGAGCCAGCAGCATGCTTTCCGTGAGAGATTGACGCAGCAATCGCCACCGGCCTGCGCCTAACGCAGCGCGAATGGCAAATTCGCGTGTTCTGCCGGTCGAGCGAGCGAGTAAAAGGTTACTGACATTTACACACGCGATCAGCAATACGAATCCGACCGCGCCAAGCAACATCCACAAGGTCGGCCCGATGCCGCCAATCATTCTTTCCTTCAGCGCAGAGACTTTCGCGCCGTTGCCCCTATTGGTATCCGGGTAAGTCGTGGCGAGTCTGCCCATCACGGAATTCAGGTCGGCTTGCGCCTGCGCGATGGTGACGCCCGGCTTGAGCCTGCCAATCCCATGAAGTCCTAAACCGGCGCTACGAACCTTTAGCGCTGGATTATTCCACTGGCCGATCGGCACGTAGACGTCAGTGCCACGAAAGAGACTGAAGTTCGGAGGGACTACACCGACGATCGTGTAGCTCTTGTCATCAAGAATCAGGCTCTTACTCACAACATCCTGTGCAGCGCCAAACTTGCGTTGCCAAAGGTCTGCGCTAATCATCACCACCGGGCCGGCGCCGGCCTCATCTTCTCCTGGCGCAAAGCTCCGCCCCAGCGCTGGCTTCACATCGAGCACAGAAAGGAAATCCGCAGAGATCAAGCGGGCGCTGACGCGCTCGGCTTCACCCGTACCTATCAAACTGAAGCCGAAGCCGCGCGAAATCGCCATGGAGGAAAACGTCTGGTTCTCTTTTTGCAAATCACGAAAATTCGGGTATGGGATAGCGCCTGTTTCGAAATTCGGCTTGCTCTGGTCGAGGGTGACGAGTTGATCAGGTTGCGGAAACGGCAGCGGATTGAGCAGCACGCCATTGACCACCGAAAAGAGTGCTACGTTGGCCCCAATTCCCAGCGCGATCGTCATTACAACAACGGCAGTGAAGCCGGGTTTTTTCAGTAACATTCGCAGGCCAAGTCGTAAGTCTTGAAACACTTCGTGCCTCCAATCTTTCCGGAGTCCGACATGCTTTAGCTTGTCGCGTTCAGCGATGAAGCCATCTCCCATAGTCGGCGACAAGCTGAAGCATGTCGGACATCACTCGTAACGCAGCGCCACCAGCGGATCGACTTTCGTTGCCCGGCGCGCGGGAATCAGACAAGCCGCAATGGCTACCGTGGCAAGTAGACTTGCGACGACCGCGAATGTAATCGGATCGTTCGGCTTAACTTCAAATAGCAAGCCCGTTAGAAAGCGAGTCAAGAGGATTGCCCCTCCGATTCCCGCTACCAATCCGCCCAGCGTTAACAGAAGCCCCTGTCTAAGTATCAAACGCAAAACATCATGAGATTGTGCTCCGAGCGCCATGCGCACGCCTATTTCGCCGGTGCGCTGGGTCACGTCGTAATTAACCACACCGTAAATGCCGATTGCCGAAAGCATGAAGGCGAGAACGGCAAACAGACCAATCAGAAACGTATTGAAACGCGGCTGCGCAACTGAATCGGAAAGCGACTGCGTCATGGGAGCGAATCGCGTCGGCCCCTCTTCGCTGTCGACTGACTGGATCTGAGTGCGAACGGCCGATACCAAACTTGAGGGATCTACTGTTGTCCGCACGATGATCCGCATGCCCGGATATGGGCTCTGCGCGTGAGGCACATACGTCTGCGGTCCGGATTCGACGCCAAGGCCCTGGTACCTGGCGTCGCCTACGATCCCAACGATCGTCCGCACCACACTACTGATTGTCATGCGGTGGCCCACCGGGTCCTCATTGGGGAAGAAGCGAGTCGCGAGCGTTTGATTGATCACGACCACGCCGGGCGCCTGTCCCGTATCCGCATCGGAGATCGTGCGACCGCTGATGAGAGGCACGCCCAGGGCTTCGAGGTAACCGGGTGTCGCCGGCATATAGATCGCCAAGGGAGGCTGCGTGCCTGGTTCCGCGGGTCGACCCTCGATGGTGAATCCAGTGCTTTGTTGAATATAGGAAGGTGGCAAACTGGTGCAAGCGCCTGCTGCAACCACTCCCGGTAAGGAGCGAACTCGTTGTAAAGCTTGCTCGAAAAACGCGACCTGTTTTCCCGGATCCTGATAACGAACGAATTGAAGACCGACGGCCATCGTAAGCAGGTTATCCGGATTAAATCCTGGATCAACGTCCGTGAGTCGCTGAAAACTTTTCAGCATCAGTCCCGCCCCGATCAGGAGAACCACGGCCAAAGCAATCTCACTCATTACGAGCAAGCTGCGCAGACGTTTGACCCGTGCCAATCCTGCAATGCCGCGGCCGCCTTCGCGCAGCGATTCATTCAGACTGAGTCTCCGCGCATGCCATGCCGGCGCCAATCCAAACAACACGCCTGTGGCAACAGTGATGAGGAATGTAAATAGTAAGGTCCAGCGATCGACACTGACGCCCTCTAGTCGCGGAATGTCTTTAGGCGCCAGTCCCAGCAACAACTGCACGCCCCAGGTCGCCAGGAGTAGTCCAATCAGTCCTCCCAGTGCGGAAAGCAACACGCTTTCGGTGAGCATCTGACGTATCAATCTCAGTTGGCCCGCACCCATTGCCCGGCGTATTGCAATCTCGCGATCCCGCGCCGCTGTTCGAGCCATCATCAAATTCGCTACGTTCGCGCAAGCGATCAGCAGGATGAAAGCCACTGCCACGAGCAAGACAACCAATGGCTTCTGATAATCACCGACCATCTGCGTGCGTAACGGCACCAATACCACTCCCGTTCCGGCATTGGAGTCCGGGTAGTCTTTGGCGAGACGGTCAGCAATGGTGTTCATTTCGGCCTGGGCCTGTTCCTGCAGCACGCCCTCTTTCAAACGCCCAACTACTCGATAGCCGTTTAGCGTCCGGCTATTAATCCAATCTCCTGTCGTCTTGGAACCAACGGTGTAGATCGGAGCAAGACTGCTCCAGAGTTCGATGTCCGGTGTTGGAAAGCGAAACGAGGCAGGCATCACCCCGACGATGGTGAACGTTTCGGCGTTAAGGTTTATGGTTTTGCCAAGTATGTTTTGATCGGCATTAAAGCGCCGGCGCCAAAGCACATCTCCAATTACAACCACACGCTCGCGCTCATCGGCAGGCTGCAACGCTCGCCCTAACACGGGCTTTACTCCCATCACCTCGAAGAAGTTCGTGGTGGCAAAGACCCCGCGCGTTTCATCAGGTCCTTCGTTTCCGGACACGTGAAATCGATTGAAAGCGTAAGCGGCGAGGCCACTTAACAATTGCGACTGTTGTTGCCAGTCGCGGAAGTTCGGCATCGACGCCGGATGCTGTGAGCCGGGCCGCTTGAGATCTTTAGTCCATACACCAACCAGTTGCTGCGGCGCGGAATACGGTAACGGGCGAAACACAATCGCGTTGACTACGGTGAAGATAGCGGTATTGGCGCCAATGCCCAGTGCCAGCGTGAGCAAAGCCACGAAAGTAAACGCTCCATTCCTTGCCAGCATGCGAAGGCCGAAGCGAATGTCTTGTAACAGTGTTTCCATGTCATCCTCGCAGTCGGTGCAATTTGGGGGCTTCCGCTTCAGTCTCGTTTCTTGCTCTTTGGCTGCTTAATCTGAGATCTCAATTTGAGATCTCAGATCCGCAATCATTCGTACCGCAGCGCCACCAGCGGATCGACTTTCGTTGCTCTGCGCGCCGGGATGTAGCAAGCCAGCAACGCGACTACTGTCAGCAGCAACGCTATCGCGGCAAACGTCAGCGGATCAGTCGCGCTAACCTGATAAAGCAAACGGGACATCAGCCGGGTCAATAACCAGGCAGCGGTGAGTCCGAGGGCGACTCCGGTCAGGACCAGAACCATCCCCTGTTTCAGGACCAGCTGCAGGATGTCGCGCATCTGGGCGCCCAACGCCATGCGGATGCCAATCTCCTGAGTGCGTTGATTAACGAGATAACTGATAACGCCGTAGAGTCCGATCATCGTCAACACCAGCGCGAGCGTTGCGAAAATACCCATAAGCGCCAACAGGAATTTCCGATCAGCCGTGCTGCGGTTCACCAGGAATTCAACCGTGCGAATCTTCCACATCGGTTGATCGGCATCCACTTTCCAGATTGCCTGACGCACCGGCTCAGTCAGGCTTAGCGGTTCGACCGTTGTACGGATAACGACAGTGGCAAAAAGACCCGGCTGTTGACTGTAGGCGGCATACATTTGTGGCTTCGATTCCTCTTCCAACCAGTAATGCTTGGCATCGCCCACCACGCCGACGATCGAAGCCGCACTACCGTCCTGAAACTTGATTTGTTTACCAAGTGGATCCTGATTGGGCCAGAACCTGTGAGCCATAGTTTGGTTAATGATTACGACTGTCGGCGTGTTCGCTTGATCTTGATTTCCGAAGAGGCGGCCTTTGAAAAAAGGAATGCCGACGGTCTCGAAGTAATTGGGCATAATCGCATTGACCATTACTTCCGGCTCCATCCCTTGTCGAGGGATTTCTCGATCAGGGAGGATAATCGGCACTGTCGCGCCATTGCCGCTAAACGGCAGCCCACGCACGAGCGAGACCGACTGCACACCAGGTACTTGTTGAATTTGTTCGACCACCCGTTGATGAAAATTCCATTGGGACGCAGGTTCTTTGTACTTGGTGCGAGGCAGGCGGTACTCCAGGCTCAGTAGTCGTTCCGGCTTGAAGCCCACGTCAACTCGTAGAAGTTTGTCGAAGCTTCTGATCAGTAAGCCAGCGCTAACGAGCAAAATGAGAGATAACGCGACCTGGGCCACCACGAAGGCGCCGCGCACGCGATTCCACCGCGCGCTTTCCCCACTGCCGCGCACCCCTTCTTTCAAAGACGATTGCAGGTCAGACTTCGCGAGTTGGAGTGCAGGAACCAGCCCGAATAGCCAACCGGTTATTACCGACACAGCCATGCCGAAGAGAAGCACGCGAGTATCCAGTGTAGCCTCTTGAGTATTGATGAAGTTCTGCGGCAGCTTGAGCAGCGCATACAATCCCCAGTGAGCCAACAGGAGTCCACCCACGCCACCGATCAGGCTGATCAATGTCGTCTCAGTAAGTAATTGACGAATCAGCCGCGGGCGGCTGGCGCCCAACGCTGCCCGCACAGCAATCTCTTTTTGTCTCGAGAGCCCGCGTGCCAACAACAGATTTGCCAGGTTTGCGCAGGCAATAAGGAGAATCACGCCGACAGCAGCAAATAGCAGCCAGAGCATTGGCCGAACTCCCCTAACCATGATGTCGCGAAAGAATTCCAATTTGGCAACACGTCCGGCGTTCTCATTGGGATAAGCCTGTGCTAACTGGCTGGCAATGGTGCCCGCTTCCGCCTGCGCCTGCGACAAGCTGACGCCTGGTCTCAAATGCCCGATGGCAAATAGCTGGCGCCACGCTCGCGTTCCGGGATTGCCGGGATAGTTCGGCACCGGTATCCATACCTCGACTTCCGGATCGAATGGCTCCTGGAAGCTTGACGACACCACGCCAATCACGCTGTAAGGTTCGCCGTTGAGAATCAGCTTCTTCGTTTCCAGATTCTGATCGCTATTCAAACGCTCATGCCACATCTTCTCGTTTACGACTGCCAGCTTCTCGCCTCCTTGCCGGTCTTCTCCTTCAGCGAACGTGCGCCCGATGATGGGAGTGAGATTGAACACTTTGAAGAAGTTGGCTGAGACAAATGCGCCACGCACGCGATCGGGTCGTTCGCCTCCAGTTACGTTCACGCTTTGTGACTGGAAGGCTGCCAGGTCTTCAAGCGATCGCATTCCCGCTCGGTAGTCCTGCGCTTCCGGGACAGACAGCCCGTCCCGATCTCCGCTCGAGCTGGCGGACGAGAGAACAATCAATTGATTGGCGTTGTGATAAGGCAGAGCACGCAGTAACACTGCATTCACAACGCTAAAAATCGCAGTATTGGCCCCGATGCCGAGCGCCAGAGTAATCACGGCAACGATTGAGAACAGCGGCTTCTTCATGAGCATGCGGACGCCGTAACGAATGTCTTGCCAGAAGGTTTCCATGTTCCCTCCCTTAACTTATTGTTGTTGACCTGTGGACTGCCCGGTTTCGAGTTGTCCGTTCTTATCTCTTTTGTCTTAATCTGAGATCTCAAATTTGAGATCTGAGATTCGGGATCACTCGTACCTGAGCGCCACCAGCGGATCGACTCTCGTGGCTCTGCGGGCCGGCACGTAGCTCGCCAAAATTGCTGCAGCCAATAAGACCAGAGTGGCAACACTGAACGTAACCAGATCGGTCGGCTTGACGTCGAAAAGCAAACTCACAATTACCCGCGCCAGCACAAACGAAATTGCCAGACCTATAACTGCCCCAGTCAGAGCGAGGGCTACTCCTTGTCTGAGCACCATGCTCACAACGTTTTGGCGCGTCGCACCGAGGGCCATCCGAATTCCGATCTCTTGTGTTCGTTGGGCCACGGTGTAGGAAATCAAGCCGTAGACTCCGGTGACCGTCAGAAGTAATCCGATCGCCCCAAACAGCGCAAAAAGAAAAGTGTAGAAGCGAGGCTGAGCCACAGTTTCGGAAATGGCATCAGTTAGTGCTCGCACATTCGTCAAGGTCACGCTTTTATCGCCCGCGCGTATTTGCTCGCGAAAGTTCTGGGCCAACGTTGCCGGTTCGACCGTGGTGCGAATAAGAAAATTCCCCCAGCCCCAGCTGTTTTGCTGATAAGGCAAATAGATCTCCGGGTTGGCTGCTTTGATCAAACTGTTGTGGTGCACGTCGCCCACGATGCCAACAATCTCCCACTCCTCCGGATCACCTTCATTTTGATTCGCGCCGATATGCGAGATGTGTTTTCCAATCGGGTCTTCATTGGAGAAGTATCGTTGCCCCAATGTTTGATTTATGATGGCCGCACCGATGCCGGCTCTTTTGTCGTGCTCGCTGAAGTAGCGACCCTTGATCAGAGCTATCTTCATTGCCCGGAAATACTCCGGTGTCACGCTGCGATTATTGGCCGTTGGCTCCCGTCCGGCTTCCGGCGTAGGCCGACCCTCAATGCGAAAATCCGAGCCGACGTTGCCGCCGCTAAAAGGCATTGGAGCAACAAAGGCGGCACTCTCGACGCCTGGTAACGCTCTTAGTCTTTCCAGAGTCTGATTGACGTACCGGACACACTCCTCAGGCTTTTCATAGACATCGCTTGTCAAACTAACTCGACCAGTCAAGACGTTTTTCGGATCGAATCCCGGAGGTACGTTTACCAGTTGTGCGAAACTCCGAATCATCAAGCCGGCGCCGACGAGCAGGATCAAACTCAAGGCAACTTCCGAAACGACCAGGGAATCACGCCACAAGCGCAAACCGCGACCACTGGTTGCTGCCTTCGTACCTGACTTCAAGACTTCGTTGACATCGGGACGAGATGCTTTCAGAGTTGGCACCAGACTGAATAGCAGGCCGGTCAGGACTGAGACTGTCAGAGTGAAGAGCAGCACGCGTAGATTGATATGGACCTCATCAAGTCTGGGTAATTGATCGGCGGCGTAATACTTGATGGCGCCCAGGCCCCAGACGGCGAGCAGCAATCCGGTAGCGCCGGAGAGCAACGACAATAAAACGGCTTCCGTTATCAGGTGCCGAGCAATGCGCCAACGTCCGGCGCCGAGTGCGGCACGTATGGCAATCTCCTTGTGTCTGGCGCTGGCTCTTACGAGCAGAAGATTAGCCATGTTCGTGCACGCTATCAGCAGGATGAAACCCACCGCTCCCAGTAAGAGCCAAAGCGCGCGGCGCACATCCTTCCCTACAATCTGTTCTGCGGCGTTAACCAAGTAGACGGTTGTATTTCGATTGGATCGTGGATACTCCTGCTCCAGACTGGCCGCGATGTTGGTCATCTCGGCTTGCGCGTGCTCAATGGCGACGCCTTTGTTCAAACGGCCAACGCCGAGCAAGACATGAGCGCCGCGCTCGGCAAGGTTTCCCCCTTCACCAGCCACGGTAGTCCAAACCACTGCATCCTGGACTGATAGGGGAAACTCAAAGTTTGGCGGGAGAATGCCAATAATCGCGTGCGGCTTGCCGTTCAGAGAGATTTGCTGATTCAAGGCCGCTTCATTACCGCCAAATCTGCTTTGCCAAAACTCGTAGCTGATGATGGCGACTGGTTGACTGTCGCGCGACTCTTCTTCGAGTTGAAAATTGCGTCCGCGCAGAAGGCCCACTCTTAATAAAGGAAAGAAATTTGCCGTGACACGCATTCCCTGAACGCGCTCGGCTTCACCATGATCGATTAGATTGAACCCGTTGGGCTTGTAGGCGGCGATGTCTTCGAAACTCTGATTATGTGTGCGCCAATCCTGCAAATCGAGATAAGAAACATATCCCTCACTACGTCTGTCGCGCGGTGTGTTCCAAACAGCCACCACTCGCTCTGGATCCGTTATCCGGGGAGGACTCAGGATCAGTGCATTGATGATGCTGAAGATAGTTGTGTTCGCAGCAATGCCGAGTGATAGCGTCACGATCGCGACGAGCGTGAAGCCTGGACGCTTCAACAGACTTCTGACTCCGTAGCGAATGTCTCTAAGAAGGGTCTCCATGATCATCTTTCCACTCTCTATTGCCGATTTCCGGATTGCGATTTGGTCCTTGGCCTTTGTTCTTGGTTCTTATCCCTGGTTCTTTGTTCTCTGTCTTGTGGTTTTAGGTTTTTTGTTTTTGGATTTGAGATCTCAGATATCTCAGATCAGAAATCATCTAGCCTTCAAAACTCACTCGTATCTGAGCGCCACCAACGGATCCACTTTCGTCGCGCGGCGCGCGGGTATGTAACAAGCTATCAGCGTTATCAAAAACAGCCCGCCTGCCACAGCCGCGAATGTTCTGATGTCTGTAGCGGGTACTTCAAACAAAAGACTCACGATGAGCCTCGTTAATCCAAATGCGGCAAGCAGGCCCGCCGCCACTCCGATCAATCCGAGAATGACTCCCTGCTTTACTATCAGTCGAAGCACATCGCTCTGTTGTGCACCCAATGCCATGCGCAGTCCAATTTCGTGTGTTCGTTGCTGCACGGAATACGACATGACGCCGTAAATCCCGACGGCCGCCATCACCATGGCTACTAACGAGAAGATCGCAAGAAGTATCGTGTTGAACCGGGATCGAGCGATGGACTTGGACAGCAGACCTTCCATCGTGCTTACTTCACCAATCGGTTGTTCGGGATCGAGAGTTCGAATTACGTTGCGGGCCGCGGGGGCAATGCTCGTCGGCTGCCCTTGCGTCCGGATTACAAATGTCATACCTGAGTAAACAAGTTCAGGCTGCGGCCAGTAGGCCATGGCCTCCGTCTCAGTATCGAGGCCCAGGTGTTTTGTGTCGCCGACGACGCCGATGATTTCCGTGGGGACATTTGTGTCCTTCATGGCTATCGTTACGCGCTTACCCAATGGATCCTGGCCAGGCAAATTCTTCTGCACGAACGTCTCGTTCACTATGACGACGTGGCGCTCCTCTCTGGCCTCTTGTTCTGTGAAAAGGCGCCCGCGCTTGAGCGGGATTTGCATTGCCTCGAAATAATTTCGGTCGGTCACACATATTCCCGTAGTTAATTTCTGACCGGGAGGCAGCGCCGGTTGTCCTTCAACTTCCAGCGACGTGCCGGAATGTGGTCCAGCAAACGGAAGCGTGTTAATCGCTCCGACAGTCTCCACTCCGGGAAGGGCCTGCATCTGCTCCACCGCCCGGCTGAAAAAATCCAATAGCTTGGGATCGGTGTCATACTTTCGCCCGGGAAGGTTTACCCGCATCGTCAATAGATTGCTGGGATTGAATCCGGGGTTGACTGATCGCAGACGGCTAAGACTTTTCATAAACAGCCCCGCGCCCACCAGCAGCACCAGCGCCAAAGCCACCTGCATCACGACAAAGACGTTTCGCAGTCGACGACTCCGCGAACCACCCCCAAGATTTTTCCCGCCTTCCTTTAGTGATTCGTTGAGATCAAAACGCGCAGCCTCGAGGGCGGGAACAAGTCCAAAAACAACACCCGTAAGCAAGGTCAGTGCGAAGGTGAAGCCCAGCACCGGAAGGTTGACTGCGACATTGCGGAGATCCATCAGCCCGGCGGGACTCAAGGTGATGAGCGCCCTCGTCCCCCACCAGGCCAACAGCAATCCAAAGGCGCCGCCCACCAGCGACAGCAGCAGGCTCTCTGTCAGCAGTTGTCGTGCGATACGCCAACGACTGGCGCCAAGTCCGGCTCTCACTGCAATTTCTTTCTTACGTGAAGAGGCGCGGGCCAATAGCAGGTTTGCGACGTTCGCACACGCAATCAGCAACACGAATCCGACTGCGCCCAACAGGACAAGCAACGGTCTGCGGATCTCACCAGTAAACTGCGTGCGCAACGGAACCACGTTGACGCCCCATTTAGTATTAAATTCCGGATACTGCTGCTCGAGTCTCGCGCCGATGATGTTCATTTCATTTTGCGCCTGAGCCAGCGTGATGCCCGGCTTTAATTTCGCCACCGCCCGGGCAAAGCGTCCGTGTCGTTCGCGCAGTTCGTTTGAAACTTGCCAGGGCGACCAAATCTCCGGGGGCTGACTGATCATGGAACCTTTTTGGACGTACCAGCCCACATCGGGCGGCAAAACGCCGATGATTGTGTTCTCTTGATTGCTTAGCATGATTTTGCGGCCCACCACCTCGCCGCCGCCGAAGCGGCGTTGCCAAAGGTTGTGGCTGATCACGACCACGTTTGCTCCACCGGGTTTCCCATCATCGGCGGTAAACGTTCGACCTTGAGAAGCATTCACACCCAGCACTGAGAAGAGATTTGTCGTGGCTATTTGTCCGGCCACTTCTTCAGGTTCACCATCGCTGGTGAGATTGACGTTGCGATCAAAGAACGCCGCCATATCCACAAAAACGCTATTCTGGTCTTTCCAGTCGTAGAAGTTGCCAAGGTTAATCACGTTTTGCGCATTGCCGTTCCCGCTCTTCCTGTGTTCCCAAACGATTGCCAACCTTTCGCCATCGGCATAGGGCAGCGAACGAAGCAAGACCGCGTTGACCACACTGAAGAGCGCAGTGTTTGCGCCGATGCCGAGTGTTAAGGCGATGATCGCTACCAGGGTCACTGCTGGAGTCTTCAGCAACATTCGCGCGCCATAGCGCAGGTCTTGCCATATTGTGCTCATCTATGTCTCCATTGCGGATATCTTCGAATAAGCTCTGCCGTCGTCTTTCAATCGGACGTCTTGCTGCCTGCCCGCCTGAACATTGATTGTTATTTTCAGCAAGCGTCCGATCAGCCCTCGTCTGTGGCCAATCCCGAAATCAAAGCGGTCAAGCTCGATACTGGTGCCGTAATAGCTGACCTCTTCTCCTTCGGGCGAACGGCTCTGGTCCAACTCGTCAACCTCAAGGATGATCTCCCGGCTTTGCCCTTTGAGGGTCAGCGATCCCGTAAGCTGAAGCGTATCCCTATCTCTTCCTGGCTCGATCCTGGTGCTTTGAAAGTCGATCTCCGGATAACGCTCTACCTCCAGAAAGTCTGCGGACCGCAGGTGTGCGTCGCGGCGCTTGCTTCCGGTATCAATACTAGCGGCCTTGATCGAGACTTCAAATGACGAACCTCCGATATCGGCGTGGTCTAACACAATGCTTCCAGCGAACTCGGTTAAGCGTCCCTTGACGATAAAGAAAAAGAAATTCCTAACGCTGAACTCAACAGTGCTGTGCGCCGGATCGATAGCCCAGACAGTTTGCGTATCGCTTCTGGCTATCCCTGTTTGCATCTTTCGACTCATTTTGATTTTCTCTCGTTCCGGGTGTTCTTTCGGTCAATATTCTTTCGGTCTGCGTTTCCTTCGGTTTACATGTTTGTTCGGTTTTGGCCGTGGTCTTTGCTTCTTTGGTTTTCTTTGCCTTTGCTTTTCTTCAATTTGAGATCTGAGATCTCAGATCTCAGATCGAAAATCTGAAATCATTCGTATCTGAGCGCCCTCAGCGGATCGACTTTCGTGGCGCGGCGCGCCGGCAGGTAACAGGCCAGCAACGCCACCGCCGCAAGCAACAATGTGATGAGCGCCAATGTCAACGGATCAGTTGCGCTTACTCCAAACAACAAGCTCGACATCAACCGCGTCAATGCCACCGCAAACGCGAGACCCGCCGCAATGCCGATTACGACCAGCATCATTCCCTGCCCTATTACCAGCCGTAGCACGTCACGCTTCTGCGCACCCAGCGCCATGCGCAAGCCAATTTCATGCGTCCGCTGGGTGACGGCAGTTGCCATCACGCCGTAAATACCTATCGCCGCCAGCACCAGCGCTAGAGCGGCAAAGAGACCGAACAACAACAAGCTAAACCTGGCCTCCGAAAGCGTCCGGCTTAGAAGCTGGTCCATCGTTCTGACACTGGTAACGGGCTGATCCGGGTCGAGTGCGCGTACTTGCTCTCTGATCGCGGAGGTCAATGCTTTGGGCGTGGTGCTGGCCTGAACAGCCAGCATGAGGTTGTTGCTCCAACCCTCGCGACGGTGCTGAGTCAACGGCGCATAGACTAATGACGGCGTTGGTTGATTGAGGCTGCCCCCTTTGACATCGGATACGACACCGACGATTAAGCGACGCGGAAAACGACCCACGATCGTCAGCGCCTCAGGCGGTATCAGGTTCTCCGGAGGTCCCATCCAGAGAGTCTTGCCTACTGGATCCTGGTTTGGGAAAAAGCGGCGCGCCAGTGTTTCATTAATGATAGCGACGGGTTGTGAGTTGCTCCGGTCGTCAGTTGCGAACGGCCGCCCTTGCCGCAGGGGTATTCCAAGTGTTCTAAAGTAGTCGGGGCTCACGAGCGCAAAGCGAACCAGCGGCACTTTATCCATTGCATCCGCGGCCTGGCCCTCGACACTCAGAAACTTGCCCCAACCCTGTCCTGCACCAAGCGGCAGGAGCGTCGCGGCCGTCGCAGACTTGACGCCTGGCAACGTCATGATGCGTTCAAGCAGTTGCTCGTAGAAAACTAATCCCGCCGGGTCGCGCGGATCGTCAGCCGTTTTTGGTTCCGGATACTTTGCCTCCGGCAGGGGGACGCGCAGGGTTAACACATTGTGCTCGGTAAAGCCCACGTCCACCTGTCGCAGTTTGATGAAGCTGCGCACCATGAGCCCCGAGGCGACGAGCAGCACCAGCGCCAGCGCAACTTCCAAAATCACCAGCAGCCGTCGCATGCGACCTTGTTTACGGCTGCCAATTCCACTACGTCCGCCTTCGTTGAGCGATTCACGCACGTCAGCTTTTGCAGCTTGCAACGCCGGCAGCAAACCAAAGATCAAGATGGTCAGTAAAGCCAGTGCAAACGTAAAAAGGAGTACCCTATTATTCACGATGATCGGGTTACCTCGTGGTAACGAAGCAGGTAACAAAGACGAAAGCAGACCTATTCCCCATATGGCCAACAGCAGGCCGAGCAATCCTCCGATTATTCCGAGCGGGAGACCTTCGATTATCACCTGGCGTACGATGCGAGCACGGCTGGCCCCGAGACTTGCGCGGATTGCCAATTCTTTCTGCCGCGCGGAAGCGCGCGCCAGTAGTAGGTTGGCAACATTGACACACGCCACGAGTAACACAAACGCCACGGCGCCCAGCAACACAAGCAAACCTGTGCGCGAATCACCGGCGATCTGTCCTTGCACGGGAACAACTAACGCGCTCACACCGGCGTTTCCAGGAATTTTCCCGTACATGGTGTTCGCAATAGTGCTCGTGTCCTGCTGCGCTTGCGCAGTGACACCTGGCTTAAGCCGCCCCACAAGGTTGATGAAGTAATTGTTGCGCGTGGCCATATTGTCCTTTGGCGCGAATGACATTGGCGTCCACAGGTCAACCTCGGGCAGATTGTCAAAAAACGGCAATCCTCGGGGCATCACTCCCGCTACCGCGTAACTCTCACCGCCAAGTTTGATGTCTCGGCCCACAATATCGCGGTCGCCCGCGAAGCGTCGCTGCCACAATCCGTAACTGAGCAGTACGACGTGGTGCCTGCCAAACTGTTCTTCTTCGCTGGTAAACAAACGTCCCAATGAAGGTGAGATTTTCAGTACTTGAAAGAGATTGGAAGTGATGTAAGCGCCCTGTATAAGCTCCGGCGGACTACCGGCTGAGGAAAGGTTAAAGTCTCCATTATAAAAGGCGGCCAACCCTTCGAAGACTTGATTGCGGTCGCGCCAGCCTTCGTAATCCGGCCAGGCGCTTCCCCCAATAGAACCGCCCTGTGAAGGCATCGTGGACCAGAGAAACACCAGCCGGTTGGCTTCCGGGTAAGGCAAGGGTCGCAGCAGGACCGCATCGACGACGCTGAAGATGGCTGTGTTGGCGCCGATGCCCAGCGCCAGCGTCACCACCGCTACAAGCGTGAAGATGGGATTCTTGAGCAGCATCCGCAAACCAAAGCGTAAGTCCTGCCACAGAGTGTTCATCTATTCTTCCTCTTCGTGTTCATCCTGTTGTGTATGGATCCCCGGTTTGAGTTCTCTTTTCGTTTTGTTTTCTCTTCGGTTTTGGTTTTCTTCACTCCAATTTTGAGATCTCAGATCTGGGATCTGAGATCATTCGTATCTAAGTGCCACTAGGGGATCGACTTTCGTGGCCCGTCTCGCCGGCAGCCAGGACGCCAACGTGGCGATAACCAGTGGTAGCAAAGTAATTAGGGCAAACGTAGACGGATCCGTCGTACTAACCCCGAACAACAAACTCTCGAGCCAGCGCGTCAGACTAAATGCGCCCACCAGGCCCAACAACACACCCAGTAGTGCCAGCTTGATTCCCTGCCCCAACACAAGCGTCATGATGTTCCGCGGTTGTGCACCCAGCGCGATGCGCAATCCCAGTTCGCTTGTGCGTTGCGTGACCGCATAAGCCATCACACCAAAAACCCCCAGCGATGCGAGCAACATCGCCAGACCCGCCAGCCAGTTCAGCAACACGGCGTTGAAACGCGGTCTGGCCAGTTGTGCGGCGGCAAGTTCGTCCATCGTGGCAATGCGGCTCAAAGCCAGTTGCGGATCGAGCGCTGCCACTTCGCGACGCACCATGGCGAGCGCATTTGTACGATCCAGAGTTGTGCGCACTGCGAAGTGGTTCAGGTTGAGCGTGCTTTGGGCGTGGGGGATGTAAAGGTCCAGCCTCGCTGTTTGCAACTCGCGGTACCTCAAGTCGCCCGCGACCCCGACGATTGACCGCCATGGTTCATCCGGATCTGCGGGATCCAGCTTCAAGCGCTTACCAATCGCGGCAGCGGGCGAACCAAAGAACTGCACCGCCATCGTTTCACTGATGATCGCAACTAGTGCGTTGTCAGCTTTGTCGCGAGGCTCGAATTCGCGGCCGGCTTTAAGCGGGATGCCAAACGTTTGGAAATAGTGAGGCGTAATCGTTTCGAAATTGGAAATGGCATTTTTTCTCGCAGCATCGAGCGATTGTCCTTCGATAGCGTAGTCGTAATCCCAGCCAACCGTGCCTTCGAGAGGGCGAATCAGTACACCCGCGGCTGCGCTAACGCCTGGTTGCGCTTCAACGCGTTCAGTCAACCGGCGAAAGAACTCGCGCTTCGCTTCAAGCGCGGTGTACTTCGGGCCCGTCAATCGCAGCTGCATCGACAAGACATTATGCGGATCAAAGCCAAGCGGAACTCGCTTCAGATTGACGAAACTACGGAGGATGAGCGTGGAACCGGCAAGCAAGACAAGTGTCAAAGCAATCTCGCCCACAACCAGCGAACCGCGCAGGCGGTTACCCGCTCGCGTGGCTGTAAGTCTGGTCCCGGCTTCGTTGATCGTCTCGTTGAGATTGATTCGCGAGGCTGATAGCGCTGGCAGCAAGCCAAAGATGAGCGTGGTGAGAAATGTGCAGAGCAGGCTTACAGATAAGACAGTCCCGCTCAGAGTCACTTCATCCAATCGTGGAATGTCCGATGGCGCAATCGCCACGAGCAATTCGATCAACCAGTACCCGAGCAAGACACCCGCCAGTCCGCCGCACACCGCCAGCACAACGCTCTCGCTTAGCAACTGCCGAATGATCTGCCAGCGACTTGCTCCCAACGCGGCGCGCAGTGCGAGTTCCCTCCGCCTCGAGGTAGCGCGTGCGAGCAGCAGGTTCGCAATGTTTGCCGCTGCGATCAGCAACAGCAGTCCTGTCGCCACAAAGAGCGCCCACAACGCCGGTTTCGCGTTGCCAAACAAATGATCGGCCAGCGGCGTCAACACTACGCGATGGCCGCTCGCCTGCGTCTCCGGATGCTGCGTGGCGACGCGTGCGATGATCGTGTTCAATTCCGCTTCGGCCTGCCCGACCGTTACTCCAGGCTTGAGCCTTCCAATAGCTTGCAAATAGGTACGTGAGCGATCCTCAACATAACGTGGCTCCATCGAAGCCAATAACGGCTTCCATAAATCGACACCCTTCGGAAAAGTAAAGCTGGCGGGCATCACCCCAAGGACAGTGAAGCTCTGCTGATTTAGGGGGATGGTTTGGCCAATAATTTTCGCATCGCTACCGAAGCGTTCACGCCATATTCGATCGCTCAAGACGACGACATTGGGGCTGGTAACTTGATCATCGCTTTCATCAAAGACGCGTCCGAGCGCAGCTTGTGCGCCCAGCAGTGAAAAGAAGCGGCCAGTGACTCTGGCGCTCTCGAGTTGCACGGGTTCCCCACGTCCGGTCAGCACGTACCCGTAGCCATAAACTGTCGTCGGCATCGCGGCGAGCGCAGTAAAACTCTGATTTTGTGTTTGCCAATCGCGGATCTCGGCAACCGAAAGCTCGACGAAGGGAGTGTTGGCTGACGTGTCCCTTTCCCAGGCAACCACCAGTTGCTCTTGCTCAGGGAATGGCAGCGGCCGCAGCAGAACCGCGTTGACCACGCTGAAAATTGCGGTATTGGCGCCGATGCCGAGCATCAGTGTGACCACTGCGATAGCGGTGAATCCCGGACGCTTCAATAGACTTCTGATTCCGTACTGGATGTCTTTAAGGAGTATTTCCATTATTCTTCCTTACTCGACACACCGTTTAGATTGGGCACTTGTGCTCCGTCGCGCGGGGCGGACAAGTCCGCTTTCTAAACGGGCTTATTCATTTCTTCTGTGTCACTCGTATCTCAGCGCCACCAGCGGGTCGACTTTCGTTGCGCGCTGCGCCGGCAAGTAGCAGGCAACGAAGGCAACCAGCGTCAACAACGCCGCAACTGCCGCAAAGGTCACCGGATCTTTTGCGGTGACGCCAAACAACAGCCTAGACATCACGGGCCCCGCGTCTGAAAAGTATCAGTTTAGATAGGGCACTTGTGCCCCGCGTCCGTCGGCGGACAAGTCCGCTGTCTAAACGGTGCCGACCGGCGGACAAGTCCGCTTTCTAAACGACGAGTTCACTTTTCCCTCACTCATAGCGCAGTGCCACCAACGGATCGACTTTCGTTGCCCGTCTCGCCGGGATGTAGCAAGCGAGCAGAGCCACAAGAATCAGGACCAATGGCACGCTGACGAATGTCGCCGCGTCGGTTGGAGTGACGCCAAACAGCAACTCCGCCATCAACCTGGTAAGGGCGAACGCGCCTGCTAATCCAAATGCAACGCCTATAATTGCCAGCCATGCGCCTTGTCCGATCACGAGCTTCAGCACGTTGCGTCGTCCCGCACCCAGCGCCATCCTGATCCCAATCTCGTGAGTGCGCTGACTCACCGAATAAGAAATGACTCCATAGATGCCGACGCACGCCAGGACCAGCGCGACCCCGGCGAATAAGGCAATCAGGATTGTGCGAAATCGCGGCTGCGCTATTGCTTTCGAAAGACGCTGTTCCATCGTGCTGACCTGAGTTACCGGCAAATCAGGATCAAGTTTGCTAATCTCGCTGCGTACGGCGCTCGTCAGGCTTAACGGATCCGCGAGATCGGTCTTGATAACCAATGCTATGCCCCGGATCGGCGACTGCTGCGCAGCCAGGTATATGGCGGGCTGCACGTCATCAGCAATGCCGTTGTACTTAACGTCGCCCACCACGCCGACGATCTGGTTCCAATCCGGTTCCTTCTCGTTGCCAAGATTCAGGCGTTTGCCGATCGGATCTTCACCAGAGAAAAATCGCCGTTGAAATGTTTCGTTGATGAGCGCGACTTGTGGGGCGTCGGCGGAGTCGGCACCAGTGAACGAACGACCTTTGCGCAGCGGGATGCCAAGCGCCCGGAAATACTCAGCGCTTACTTTATTGAAGTACGCGATTTGCGGATCTTTATTGGAGGGAGCGGGGCGGCCCTCAATCGTGAAGTCACTCGAGAAATCCGTATCGTCTGGCGGTAGACTATTGCTCACCGCTGCGGCGCTCACTCCCGGCAAGGATTCTGTCTGTTCAACCAGGCGAGTGTTGAAGTCACGCGCTTGCTCGGGCTTTTGATAACGCTGGCCACGCAACCCAAGCTGCATCGTCAGCACGCGCTCCGAACTTATACCAAGGTCGACCTGTTGCAGCCGCCACAGACTTTTAATCAGCAGTCCGGCCCCTGTCAGCAGCATCACCGCCAAAGCAAGCTCGGTGATCACGAACAAGTTACGCCACCGTCGTTTGCCGGCGCTTTCCGTCGTGTTGCGCCCGCCATCTCGTAGCGCTTCATTCAGATTTAACCGCGAGCTTTGCCAGGCGGGTGCCAGTCCAAAAATCAGACCGGTTACTAGCGAAACGACGGCCGTCCAACCCAATACAAATGAATCAATCCGGATCTGCTCCAAATGAGGCAGGTTCTCCGGCGCCAGTCTGATTAGTAGAGAAGTACCCCAAACAGCACCAAGCGTTCCCAGTGCGCCGCCGGCGATCGCCAGCAACAAGCTCTCTGTCAGCAATCGGCGGATGATGCGGCCGCGGCTCGCGCCGAGGGCGGTCCGAATGGAGATCTCCTTGACGCGTGATGCCGCGCGCACCAGCGTAAGATTGGCCACATTGACCGCAGCGATTAACAGCACCAGCGTGACCGCGACTAGGAGCGCCACCAGAGCGGGCCGCACGTCGCCGACGATATAGTCATTGACCGGCAGCACGTTGAAGTTGAAGTGCTGGTTGTCAAAGCTGCTCGTCATTGTTTGTACTTGCGCCTGCGCCTGCGGAATGTTCATGCCCGGTTTTAGACGAGCCACACCGGTAAGAAAGTACGGTCCACGTCGAGTTGGTTGGTCCAACTGAATCGCTCTCCATAACTCAACGCCTTTATTGGGAAAGGCGAAGTTCGCAGCCATTACGCCAATGACAGTGGCGCTCACTCCGCTCAGGTTGAGGTTGCGGCCTACGATCTGCTTATCAGCGCCAAAATGACTGCGCCAGAAACGATCGCTAAGCAATACGACACGTGGAGCCCCAACTTTTTCATCGCTCGCCTGGAAATCACGTCCCAGCTGAACACCCACTCCAAGCAATGAAAGAAAGTTTGCCGTGACGCTCACCCCGCGAACCTGTTCGGGGATGTCGCCATCGGAGTAGTTGAAGAGGCCGTTCTGAAAAGCCCCTACACTTTCGAAAGAATGATTCTGGGACTGCCAGTCGAGCAAGTCGGCTACGCAAAGGGGGGTACGATCGCCGCCTGCCGCTTCCGCTCCGCGGTTCCACACCAGCACCAGACGGTCTGAGTCTTTGAAAGGCAAGGGCCGCAACAACACAGCATTCACTACGGAAAAAATTGCGGTGTTTGCCCCGATGCCCAGGGCCAATGTGATAACTGCAATCGCTGTAAAGCCCGGCTGCTTTACCAACGTTCGTGCGCTGTAGCGCAAGTCTTGCCAGAAACTCTTCATTTGCAAATCCTCCCCGCGTCATGGCCCGTTTAGATAGAACACTTGTGCCCCGCGTCCGTCGGCGGACAAGTCCGCTTTCTAAACGGCGAGTTCACTTTTCCCTCACTCGTATCGCAGCGCCACCAATGGATCGACTTTCGTCGCCCGTCTCGCCGGGATGTAGCAAGCCAACAGTGCGACCAGCGTCAGCAACAACGTGATCGCCACGAAAGTCAGCGGATCAGTCACACTCACGCCAAACAGCAAGGTTCTCAGCAATCGAGTCAGGGCAAACGAGGCCAGCAAACCAACCGCTATACCTGCAGAAATCAGCAGCATTCCCTGTTTCAGGATCATCCTCAAGACGTCGCTGACTTGCGCTCCGAGCGCCATCCGAATGCCAAACTCATGTGTCCGCTGCGTGACGCTGTAGGCCGTAACTCCGTAAATTCCCGCGGCCGACAGCAACAATGCAATACCGCTAAAAAGGCCCAATAAGAAAAGGTTGAACCGCGGCTGCGTGACCGCCTCATCCACAATGCGTTCCATGGTCCTGACATCAGACACAGCCGCCGACTTATCCACTTCCGCTGCAGCGCGTCGGACGGACGCGGCCACACTTGTCGGTTCGCTCGAGGTGCGGACAACCAGGAACATGTTAGAAAACGAGTCTTGTAGCGAAGAGAGGTAGAACTCCGGCGTCGCCTCTTCACGCAGCTCGAGGCTTCTGATATTGGCGGCAACCCCGACGATCTCCCACCACACTGGCTGTCCTTTTGGATCCAGATTCCCAAGGTTGATTCGTTTGCCAACCGGGTTTTCGTTTGGAAAATCTTTGTTCGCAAGCGCTTGATTTATGATCATCACGAGCGGGGCCGTTTCGGTGTCGCGTTCATTGAACGCACGCCCTTGCACCACCGGAATATTCATCGCGTGAAAATAATCCGGGCTCACAGTCCGATAATTTCCTCCGGGCCACTTGTCTATTGTTAGCGGCGGGCGACCTTCGATTCTGAACCCGGCGGTGGGACCTTTACCGAGTGGTAACGTATTTATCGCGCCCACGGCCTCGACCCCGGGAATAGCGCTGACGCGCTGAATAGCCTGACTGTAGAACGATATGTAGTCAGCGTCGCGGCGATAGTTGCTGCCGGCCGGTGATAACCGGACCGTCAGCACCTGTTGCGAAGTGAAGCCAGTGTTGACCGATTGCAATCGCAAGAAGCTGCGAAACAAAAGACCGGCACCAACCAACAACACAACTGACAACGCGACTTCGCCAACGATGAGCAGGTTGCGCAAACGGTTGTGTCGCCGGCTGCCGGACGAGCCGCGCCCGCTCTCTTTCAGCGACTCCTGAACGTCGGTCTTTGAGATTTGTAGTGCAGGCGCGAGGCCGAAAAGAATTCCGGTGAGTACGGAAGCGAACAGCGTAAACGCGAGCACGCGCCAGTCCAGATTGATTTCACCTACACGCGGAAAGTCCTGCGGCAACAACTTCGTCATCAAAGCTACGCCCCACAGGGCCAGCAACACTCCGATGGCGCCACCGACAAACGCGAGTATCAGGCTCTCGGTGAGCAGTTGTCGCATCACGCGCATTCGCGATGCGCCCAGAGCGGTTCGAATGGCCATTTCTTTCTGACGCGAGGCTGCACTTACCAGCAGTAAGTTCGCTACATTCGCGCAGGCGATCAGCAAGACAAAGCTCACCGCGCCAAACAACAGCAACAGCATCGGACCCGTTTCTCCGACCAGATGCGTATGCAAAGAAACGACGGGATTGAAACTGCGATTATTAGTTTCGGGATACTGTTGCCGCAGGCGCGTAGTGATAGTTTCCATTTCATTTGCCGCCTGGGTTAACGACACGCCGGGTTTAAGTAACGCGACGGCGGCAAGCATCCCAAACCCGCGCACCTGGGTAGGATCCATGCGTTCATTCAACGCCGGCGCAAGCCTGAAAGGCGGAACCCAAACCTCTGTCTTATCAGGATATTGAAAGCCGGACGGCGCAATCCCCACGACCGTGTAGCTATTGCCATCGAGGGTGATTGGTTTGCCCACGAGCGACTCATCACCACCAAAACGCCTCTGCCAGAGTCCATGACTGACGACGACAACCGCAGGGTGGCCTGCCTGCTCGTCCGCGGTGATGAAGAACCGGCCGCGTTCAGGTTCCGTTCCAAACACCGAGAAAAAGTTGGCGGAAGTCATCGCCAAATCTATGCGCTCTGCCTGATCGGCCAGCGCGAGATTAGCCGGACGCGTGAGTATCGCCGCCAGGTGTTCAAAGACTGTGTTCTGAGCGCGCCAATCCAGGAAGTTAGCAGGACTAATCTGGACTCGCTTGCCGTCGCGTCCGAGTGCCTGAATAGCGACGATGCGTTCAGCCCGGGCGTATGGCAGAGGCCGTAGTAAGACAGTATTGACTACACTGAATATTGCAGAGCTTGCGCCAATGCCGACCGCGAGGGTAACAACAACGATTGCCGTGAATCCGGGATGCTTGAGCAAAGTCCGGACTCCATAGCGAATGTCCTTGAAGAGTGTATTCATGATGTTATTTCCCACTATTTTTGATATCCGACATGCTTCAGCTTGTCGCATTGAAGCGTAAAGCCATCTCCCATAGTCAGCGACAAGCTCAAGCATGTCGGACTATTCGTACCTGAGCGCCACCAGCGGATCGACTTTAGTCGCGCGCCGCGCGGGGATGTAACACGCCAGAGCAGCCACCAGCGCGAGCAGGAGGGAGACTCCGGCAAATGTCAGCGGATCTATCGGTCTGACTCCGAATAATAATTTCGCCAAAAGTTGCACCACGCCGAATGCGATCACGAGCCCGATCCCGAGGCCAATTACTGCGAGCGTCATTCCTTGTCTGATTATTAGAAGCAGCACATCACGTCGCGCGGCGCCCAGTGCGATCCGAACACCAATCTCGCGCGTGCGTCCGGCAACGACGTAAGACATCAAACGTAGATCGAACACCAGCGCAATATCAGTCGGTAACTTGATCGCAGCGACCAGGCCATTGATCCACGCCGCCAACAAGAGGCCGCCCAAACCACCAGCAAGTGACAGCAGCACGCTCTCCGTCACCAGCTGCCGTAT
>DASXQM010000195.1:0-48504 GCA_036507195.1 Pyrinomonadaceae bacterium
CAATCAGCAATCCGCAACCGGTTGGCGCAATCATGTCCACCATGATCGGCATCTGCCCCGAATGCCACGGCCAACTCGAACACGCCAGCGGCTGCGACTTCTGTCGGGATTGTGGTTATTCGAAGTGTAAGTGAAGCAAACCTCAGCGTTGCTTAAAGAAACCGTCGCGGTAATTCGCGGCGGTTTTAGTTTTCAAACCGCGTGGACGAAGAGATGGAAGTTATGTCACAGGAAACCAGAGCGAGGCAAGATTCTATTTCGCAGTGTTACCAACGAACCTTCATTTCCCTGAACCCACCCACTTTGTAATGAGATCTCTGCCGCTTGTTTTGCGGCTACGCAACCCTGGGCTAAGTTATCCAAACGCCGCTAGTTAAAAACTGCTAAAAAAGGTAACAGTTTCGCAAGTTGATCTTTCCCTGGAGCCACGGATGACGCCGGGCAATTTGCAACTCCAAAGCGCCGTAAAGCGTCTAAGAATTACCTAACAAGGAGGTTTATTTAATGAAAGGAAAATACTTTAAAGGATTGGCGGATTTATCCTCGCGGCGCTGATGCTTTCCGGAATTGCGTTCGTTTCCTCGAGCACAGTTCAGGCGCAAACGCGTCGGAGAGTAATTGTTCGTCCTTATCCGTATCGCATCTATCGCCGGTTTGACGCGTTCGGCTACGACCGTTGGGGCTACGATCGTTGGGGTTATGACCGTTTTGGTCGCGACCGTTGGGGCAACCAGCGTTTTGGCTATGACCCCTGGTCGCCATATGGCAGCGCCTATCGTCAGTACGTTTTTCGTGATAGCGAAGCGGCTTTAAACCAGGGCTACAGTCAAGGTTTCAAGACGGGAAAAGACGATGGCAAGAAGGCGAAGACCTTTGATCCCCAGCGCTCTCACTACTACCATGATGCAGGCTTCGGCAACTTCGCTGAAGTTTACCGTTCCGGTTTCTCAAGAGGTTACCAGGAAGGTTACCGGGTAGGCAGCAACGAGCGCGCCAGCTAACTGGCTCAATATGTAAAATGCGTCAATGCCGCGATGGGAACATCGCGGCATTTTTTGTTATTGAGGGAATCTCATTCCCGAATTAGAGAACGTAACGGCCGCCTACGCCGAAGGCGTTAAATAACTTAGCCCGGCGTAGCACGCCGGGTTAGGACTACGAAGGTTCCTACCCTGAAAGGGTTGAATACAGGCCGCATGTTTTGGAACCCTTTCAGGGTAAAAAGATCCGGGGGATCTGGTGATCCCAGGGTAGCGCGAGGCGCGCAACCCTGGGCTAAGTTATCCAACGCCGTTGGCGTACAAAACCAAGGTAAGTCATCGAAGCCTGTTGGCACAAACCGGCCTAAGTAATTGAACGTCGTAGGTATACAAAACCGGGCTAGTTATCCAACGCCGTTGGCGTACAACTGCTAAAAGACTAGTCGCGGCTCCTACGCCGAAGGCGTTAAATAACTTAGCCCGGCGTAGCACGCCGGGTCAGGCCACCACCAACAACCCCGTCGCCACACGGGTACCTACCCTGAAAGGGTTGAATACGGGCTGCGTGGTCGAAACCCTTTCAGGGTAAAAGCGATCTTGAGGATCTGGTGATCCCAGGGTAGCGCGCGACGCGCAACCCTGGGCTAAGTTATCCAACGCCTTCGGCGTACAAGCCCCATTAACACAGGGCGTTGTTAGTCCAGAGCGCCATTATCTAAGAGCTTCGGCGTACAGAGTCCTCGCTAATGGGTTAGAATGCCCTCCACCCTGCAAGCAAGCCGCTCATTCGTCACCCCGAAAGGGGTTGAATAACGCTCACCCTCAACCGCCGAACGCCTGAATAACAAGCGAAGGAGCATCTTTATGTCACAATCTCTTGCAAAGATCTGGACCCATCTGATCTTCTCAACCAAAGAGCGATACCCGTTTCTCTCCGATGAAACCGTCCGTCACGATATGCATTCTTATCTGGCGAAGGTCCTCAAAGCGAATAACTGTCCAACACTTCTCGTTGGCGGAGATTCCGATGTTGTGCTGTCAAAGAACCATTCAATCGCCAGCATTGTGTGGGCGATAAAACGCAGCTCGTCCAAGTGGGTAAAAGGGGAAGGAGCGAGTTTGAGAAAGTTTCACTGGCAGGAAGGTTACGGGGCGTTTTCTGTCAGCCAGTCAGACGTCGAACGAGTAGAGCGATATATTCTCAATCAGGAAACGCATCACCGGAGAAAAACATTCCAGGACGAGTTTCGCGGGTTCTTGAAAAAGTATCAGGTGGATTACGACGAGCGATACGTGTGGGATTGATGATGTCGCCGAACCCTTTAAGGGTTCAAAGATTATTGGTTTCCCGGCCTGTTACGCCGGGCTAAGTTATCGAGCGCCATTGGCAGAACGGCTACGCCGCCTGATGTGCGGAAGGGCTTCGCCCTTTCGCGCGGCCATTATCATCCCAGGGGCTGCGCCCCACGACGGGGCGTAGCCCCTAGGTCGAATCGCCAACAGTTCGGTGGGGCATAGCCTCCACCACACATCGGACGGCGAAGCCGTGCGGAAAAGTTGGCCAGTAGGCTCGAATCAATCTTCCATGACGCTCCAGTGTTTGCTGCGGTGCCGTCTGACGTACGAAACGGCATTGCCCTTCCATGGAAGCGCTGGTTAATACTTATGCGCCTATCATTATCAAACGCCTCACTCATTCGCAGTTGTGTTAGCCCGCTTCTCCATGCGTTGGAAAAGCGCGTGAAAGCGCTGGTCGGCGTGAATGCTCTCGAATTGAGGCTCCACTCTTAGCCAGATCATTTGTGGGTCTCTCGCTTCCACACCCTTCGCCAACCAGAAGAACGCCCGGTCCTTGTTTCCCAAGGCGGTATGGGCCAAAGCTATGTTGACCGGCGAAAAATAATGTCGACGCCACGAAGTTTCGAGCTCATTGATAAGGGCTTCGGCCTCTCGCCGTTTACCTGACGTGCCGTACGCAAAGGCAAGTGCCGCCACCAGTTGCGGTTGGCGCCCGTATTTATCGATGGCGCTCTCACACTCATTGATGGCATTCGCATACATTTGTTTTCGCTCGTAAACCTGTCCCGGCAGGAAGAGCCCAGGTAGAAAATCGGGATCCAATTCGCGAGCTTTCGCCAACATTTCAAGGCACTCGTCATAACACCCCTGATAGTAGAGTGCCTGGGCGACGTCCAGGGTAATAATTGCGGAAAGCGGAGCCAACTCTTGTGCACGCCGAAGTTCAGAGATGGCCGTATCCAACTGGCCCGTCACCCAATAATAGTAACCGGAGAGCTCGTGTGCCTCAGCGTAATTTGGATTTAGTTCAATCGCCCGCTTGAGCTCTCTGTCTGCCGCGGGCCAGTCCCATTCATACAACAGTTTTAGACCGCCCAGGGCGCTGTGTCCTTCTGCCAAGCTGTCGTCCAGGGCGACAGCCTTTTCCGCTGTCCATTTGGCGTCTGTCCATGTCTGCGCCGGCGGCAGAACGCCAATGGCGCCCTGCACGCCATATGAGACGCTCAAACCTGCATACGCCAGCGCATAGTTCCGGTCTATCGCAATGGCTTGCTTGAAATAATCAATAGCCTTGTTCAGACCGTCCTCGTCGAACTTATTCCAGAAGAAACGTCCCTTCAGGTAAAGCTGATATGCCTCGGTATTGTCTGTGTAACGTTTGGCGAGTTGGCGTTGCTCTTCGCCGGTGAGCTGAGCGACCAGTCTCTGCGCGACTTGTTGAGAGATTGAATCCTGCACCGCGAAAATGTTTGTAAACGTCTCGTCGAATGTGTCGGCCCACAACGGTTTACCATCGCTGACGCGTATCAGTTGCACAGTGATGCGAATCCGTTCCCCCGACCTTTGCACTTTGCCCTCTAACAACGAATCGACCATCTGCTCCCGACCGGCGGCAAGCGGATCCTGCGTTGCGTTGCTGTATTTAAGAATAGAACTGGTAGGCCTGACGACGATCTGCTTTATGTTACTGAGCTTAGTGATTAACGCGTCAGCCATTCCCAGTTGAAGCGCTTCGTCACCGTCGCCACCGGTCAAAGGTTGAAACGGCAATATCGCAATTGATCTCAGTTGTGCGTCCTGGTCGACGTTCCTGGTACTCACACGAAACAGATATATACCGGCAGCGACCGCCAAAACTGACAGGGCCACTATAGCTATGGTCCAGCGAAGCCGTGAGCTTTTCCATTCTCGCCTTCGAGAAGAAACGCCGGCCGTGTCATCTGAATGGAGTTGCCTTTCTTTAGCTGGAATTTTGGTCGGCGCTTGTGCGTGTGATTCGTCCAGCTGAGTCACTGAGGCGACAAATCGATAACCTCTGCGCGGTACAGTCTGGATATATTTGCTGTCGCTCTTGTCGTCGTCTAAAGCCTTTCTCACGGTAGAGACGTTTTGAGCGAGAGTTAGCTCTTCAACGAACGTGTCGGGCCACACTTTGCTCAGGAGATCATCTTTAGTGACGGTGTGGCCGCTATTCTCGACC
This sequence comes from Pyrinomonadaceae bacterium, assembly GCA_036507195.1. Classification (GTDB taxonomy): domain Bacteria; phylum Acidobacteriota; class Blastocatellia; order Pyrinomonadales; family Pyrinomonadaceae; genus PSRF01. The sequence continues at coordinate 4,480 of DASXQM010000195.1, forward strand.
AGCACTAGCAATGTTTGGAAAGCCTTTGCTGTAAGAGCGATTGGCTTCCCTTCGCGCGAAAGTGTCTGTTCGGCAGTATCCAGGTGAAACGGCCCAAACTGATAAATCAAATTTTGCTGAGGGGTTGAGGACATTAAGTGGTTTCAAAAAAATTTCAACTCGATTTCAAGGTGGTTTGAAGACTTTTACTCCCGGGCCGAAGTAAAAGCTGCGCAAGCTACGCGTCAGTAGGTGGTCCGACGATGTTGAAGTCGGGCTCATTCTAGGTGAAGCCGCAGGCGCGAGCAATAGGATCGTGAATCCAACTGATTCGCGCAGGCAAAAACCATCTTTAACTGCATAAAGGAGAACGAAAATGACAAAGTATATCGTGTTGAGTCTAGCCCTCGTGACCGTGCTGGTAGCGGTGAGCCCTTCGGTGCCGAATGCGATGGCCCATTCTGCAAATGTACCGACAGGCGTTTACACAACGACCTTGACCGCAGCGGATATTCCCGATTCGTTTCCACCAGAGTACATTCCGGTCCTGGTGGGCGACTGGGAAATCGAATTTACAGAGTCCGGGAGCTACATCGTTAGTAAGGACGGGTACCCCGCGGTGGTTGGACGCTATAACTCGAATCCGGCTCGAATAGTCATGACTGATCTGCAGGGCCCGCTATCGTGCACGGATGAGCCTGGCATAGCGACCGCGACTTACCGCTGGACGTTGGTGGGGGATGAGTTGATTTTGACCACTGTCAACGACCTGTGTGCCGGTCGAAGTCTTGCCCTAACCGCGCATCCTTTACAGAGGCAATAGGCAAACGCTGAGGAGGTCCTCTGAAGTTGCGGAAGGTCTTGATCTTCCGTGCTGACATCAATCAATCCGGGGCTACGTTGTCAGGGGCGTAGCCCCAAATCAAATAACAAATATCTTGAGGATGTCCTGATCCCAGGGTAGCGCGAGGCGCGCAACCCTGGGCTAAGTTATCCAACGCCGTTGGCGTACGACCTCGGGGGTATTGTCCACTCAACGGCTGCGCCCAAACGGGCGCTCGCCGGACCGTTTGTAAGACGGTATCCTGTGATTAAGGGCACGGTGGATGAAGAATCTCGGCTGGCGACAATGGTTGGTGGTGTTGGCGTTTGTGCTGGTCGTGTGCGTGACTGGGCTCTTTGCAGTGCGCACGGTCCGGCGGGCAATCTATTGGCATTACCATCAGGACGAACCAATTCGCCCCTGGATGAGCCTTGGCTATATCGCCCACTCGTACAGTGTGCCGCCGTGGGTCCTGCATCAGGCGTTGGGCCTGCCTACAAAACCTGTCAAGCCCGATAGGCGCCCAATCCGTGAAATTGCGCGCGAGCAGCATCGCTCAGTCGATCAAGTAATCGCTATTCTGAAAGACGCGATCGTTCATTCGCGACCACCTTATCCTCCTCCCCCGGACGCCCCGCCAGATGAAGGGAGCCCGCACGGACAGCCACCCGCATTCACGCCAGGACAAACAAAAGGGCCCATTCCGGCACAACAGACATCGGAACCAACACAGGAACCGATGCAAGGACGCTCGCCATGAGTATCTCTGATCAAGTCCTGGCGGCGTTATTGGTATACGGCCTGCCAGGTCTCTTTGGCGTAATCTTAATCTGTTCCGTCGGCATTCCTTTTCCCATCAGTTTAATGTTGGTGGCCGCCGGTTCGTTTGTCGAACAAGGCGAAATGAAATTGTGGCAGGTAATCGCCGTGGCCAGTGTTGCCGCAGTGCTGGGCGATCAAATCGCCTACGGCTTATCTCGCTGGGGCGGTCGTCGTTTAATCAACCGCATCAGTCGCAAAATCGGCGCCGAAGCTAATATCAAACAGGCTGAGGCTCTGACTAAACAATGGAGTGGCGCAGGTATTTTCCTTAGTCGCTGGTTAGTAACCGCGTTTGGACCGTGGGTGAATGTAGCGAGCGGAATCGCGGCCTATCCCTGGCGACGTTTCCTGCTTTGGGATGTACTCGGTGAGGTGCTTTGGGTGATCCTCTACGTCGGCATCGGATACGCCTTCAGTAATCGCGTTCAAACTATTGCTGAAATATTAAGCAATCTCAGCTGGGTAATTGTCGGGCTGATCGTTACGGTCATCCTTGGCTGGAAGTTAATGCGAATATATGCGCCCGAAGCCACAACCTAATCGAAGTTAGGACCGTAAGAATCAGGCACGCATACCTGGCCTTTCCAAAGCGCTGGAAAGCACGGAACTGCAAAAAGCTGAGGGATCAGTTCACTAAAATGCAATAGAGTCGCAAAGCGATCGCAGTCGTATGTCCACACTCCGGCATCAACCTCGCAACACACCAGGATGTCCGAAATAGTAGCATCTTAGTGGTTGAGGGAGGTGGATCATGAACACAAGATTATTGCGCAAAATCATCGGACTAATCCTGGCAGCGTTGCTCATAACAAGCATCGTTTTATTGGCAGGCACGACAGCGGCGGCTCAGCGTCGTTATCACCGGCGCGTGATCATTAAGCGACCAATTCAACCGGTCCAATCGATTCGTACGGTCCAACCGATCCGTCCTTTCCATACTTTTGGTCCCTTTGGACGTCCCTATCACCCTTTCTGGGATCCGTATGGAAGCTATGACCGGTATACGCTCTACCGCCATTCCATATCGGGCCACGGGCCCCATTAAGAATGACACATGTTGCGGTGGGCGGCGTGTGATGGGCGGCGTGTGGTGGGCGACACGTGTGGTGGGCGGCGTTGACTTTTCGGACGGATCGACATATCTTTCGCCTGCTCCAGTAGTTGGATCTCACGAGACTCTGATTCCTCGCATACTCGATACCAGTCTCGACGTCCTAAGCTGACCAACTATGGCTAAGTTTTTCCTCTGTTTCCCGGAAAGTTACGGACGTTCCAACTCAGGAAATCCAGTAAGCGAACCCCAAAACCTTGCTCTTTATCAGATAACGCTCTAACAAACACCGCCGCACTCTGGCGATGGCTTCACGTGGAGGTGAACAATGCGACTACTCTTGCTCACGGTAACCCTTCTCCTTCTTTCAATCTACGGTAGCTGCAATGATCCCTGGGTCACACCCGCGGACACATCGGCGAATGCCCTCGACGTAAAGGCCTCGGTAATAGATCTGCCGAATTCATCGGATGGCAAAAATATCGTAGTGATGCAGTTCTTCTCCGGCGGTAAACCGGTTAAGTTCGCTGCCGGTGAGACAGTGAGTTGCAACGGCGTTTCGCTGCCCCTGAATGCCTTGCTCTTTGGCTATGCTGAACGCGTGCCAATCGTTCCCGTGGGCGGCAACTATCATTTCGTTTATACGCGCAGTGGTGTTCCGACTTCACTTGATCTCGTTGTTCCGTCACGAGTGGTCTTCACTTCGCCTACTGCCGGAGCAACGGTTACCCGCAACAGTAACTTCACAATCACCTACGTGGCTGACGGCGGTACGGGCGTAAATGCTTCGGGAAGCGGGCCGGCCGGAAACCTGAATCGCAACGTGTTTGAGCCTGACAACGGCACGTACACAGGGATGGATACCAGTTCATTCGGCGCGGGCGCTGGAGAGCTTTCACTCCAGAGACGGTTCGAAGGGGCGATTAGTGGTACGGGTTTTCATTCCGCAACGCGCCAATACGATTCCTGGTCCCCCATTAATGTTACATGGAACTAAAGGGGTTCGTTGCCAAGACCTAAGACCTAATACCCAAGTCCTGAGACCTTTACCAAGTGCTGAGCGATTTCCATTCGACCGCTTCGCATACAAAATATATCCTGCATTTGACATATAGTGAGCTTTAGCGTAGGGTGATGTCGAACCGAGTCCAGCTTGCTCCCTTCTCAGCTCCTCTGGGATCTTCCAGATCACCTGAAATCCATAGCTCAAAACCGAAGGAGCAAAAAATGTTTGCACGCCATGTCTCTATTGAACTCAAGGCTAATTCCGCCCCAGAGTTTACCCGCATTATTGAGAACGAAATTCTTCCGCTGCTCCGCAAGCAGAAGGGGTTTCGCGATGAGATTACCTTTGTTGCCCCGGAACGCTCGCTGGCCTTAGGCATTAGCCTGTGGGACACGAAAGGGGATGCAGAGGCTTACAACCGCGCAGGGTATCCGGAAGTGTTGAAAGGCCTGTCGAAAGTGGTCGAGGGAACGCCTAAGGTGGAAACCTTTGAGGTTGCCAATTCAACGTTCGCCAAGAGTGCTGGCAAAACAGCGTGAGCCTGAAAAGCTTCTGATTACGGAGGGCGGATCCGCGCCCGCCCTCGATTAAACTCTTAGCGGAAAAACCGAAAAGGAGATTGAAGTAAGGATGAAGACGAATATCACACCATTACATGACCGCGTGATCGTAAAACGCATTGACGAAGGCGAACAAGTGCGCGGCGGCATTATTATTCCCGACAGCGCCAAAGAGAAACCGCAGGAAGGCGAAGTGATTGCTGCCGGATCAGGCAAGTATAAAGAAGACGGAACGCGCCAGCCGCTCGATGTTAAGGCAGGCGACCGTATCTTGTTTGGCAAGTACACCAGCTCCGAAATTAAGATTGACGGTGAAGAACTGCTGATCATGCGCGAAGACGAGATTCTCGGAATCATCACGCGCGCTGGGGCGGCTGCCGGCGGCAAAAAGAGCAAATAGTTCCATGGAGCCTTTGGCGCTGTCCGCTATCTCTTTGTGAGCAAGCATCACACCATAGAAGACATAGAGGACACGAAGGTTGCGCAGAGAACTTCGATCATTGTGGCGCGTCTCACCCCCGCCACAGATTTGTGAAAGCAGCGACTTCGAAGGCCGCTAACAACTCGAAGGCGGTCGAACAAAAAGCATAGTCGGAAGTTTTAATAGCAGTTTTGATTGGGAGAAAAGATAAAAATTATGGCAAAGCAAATTGTGCATGGCGAAGAGTCACGGGCGGCTATTCTGCGTGGCGTCAATCAACTCGCCAACGCGGTGAAAATTACGCTCGGTCCGAAAGGACGCAACGTCGTTCTTGGTAAGTCGTATGGCAGCCCGACGATCACGAAAGATGGTGTGACCGTGGCGAAAGAGATTGATCTTAAAGATTCGATGGAAAACATGGGCGCGCAGATGGTGCGCGAAGTGGCCTCCAAGACCAGCGACGTCGCGGGTGACGGCACCACCACCGCAACTGTGCTGGCGCAGGCGATTTACCGCGAAGGCGTTAGGACCGTGGCCGCCGGCGCAAACCCGATGGCATTGAAGCGTGGCATCGATAAAGCAGTTGAGCGCGCGACCGCGGCGATCAAAAAACTGTCGAAGCCGGTCGCGGGCGACATGATTGCGCAGGTCGGCACGATCTCGGCCAACGGCGATGCAGCAATCGGAGAGTTGATTGCCGAAGCGATGGCGAAGGTCGGCAAAGACGGAGTAATTACGGTTGAAGACGCGAAGACGATGGAGACGGATTTGGAATTTGTCGAAGGGATGCAGTTTGATCGCGGCTATCTCTCGCCCTACTTCATCACCAACCCCGAAACAATGGAAGCCGTGCTCGAGAACCCGGTGATTTTGCTTAGCGAAAAGAAGGTCGCTTCGATGAGAGACTTGCTGCCAATCCTTGAGCAGGTCGCCAAGTTGGGCAAGCCCATTCTGATCATCGCGGAAGACGTTGAAGGGGAAGCCCTGGCAACACTGGTGGTTAACAAACTGCGCGGCACGATCAACGTGGCCGCAGTCAAAGCTCCCGGCTTCGGAGATCGACGCAAGGAGTTGCTGCAGGACGTTGCGATTCTGACCGGCGGCAAAGTGATCAGTGAAGACCTCGGCATCAAACTCGAGAACGTCAAAGTCGAAGACCTGGGACGGGCCAGGAAGGTGACGATCAACAAAGACAACACGACCATCATCGATGGCGCCGGCGATACCGACGCTTTGCGCGCCAGAGTAAAGACGCTCAAAGCCCAAATTGAAGACACCTCGTCAGATTATGACCGCGAGAAGCTACAAGAGCGTCTCGCGAAACTTGTCGGCGGCGTGGCAGTGATTCGCGTTGGCGCGGCCACTGAAACTGAACTTAAAGAGAAAAAGGCGCGCGTTGAAGACGCGATGAACGCGACCCGCGCGGCTGTTGAAGAAGGCATCGTGGCGGGTGGAGGCGTGGCCTTAATTCGCGCGGCCAAGGCCCTGGACAAGTTCAAAGTATTCCAAACGAATGAAGACGGCGTGAGCGAAGGCGATGAAGACGAGCAGATCGGTGTCAACATCATCAGGCGCGCGCTTGAAGAGCCGTTGCGTCAGATTGTACAGAACGCCGGCCAAGAAGGCGCAGTAATTGTCGAGAGAGTTCGGGCCAGCAAAGACCCAAACTTCGGCTACAACGCCGCGACTGAAACTTTTGAGGACCTGGTGGCGGCGGGGATTATCGATCCCGCGAAAGTCACGCGTTGCGCGTTGCAAAACGCCGCATCAATCGCGGGCTTAATGCTAACAACCGAGGCCCTCATTTCTGAGCTACAGGAAGATGACAAGCCCCGTGCAATGCCCGGCGGCATGGATATGTAAATCCCAATGTCCCAACGTCCTTAGCAAATTGGGAAGCTCCCATGTTTCGCATGTGGCTTCTGTTAACTCCCCAAAGGGGGAAAAGGTAAGAAAATCATGACTATGAAACTTTATGTTGGTAATCTCGCGTTCCAAACTTCCAGCGAGGAGCTGCAAACGTTGTTCGCGCAAGCGGGCACGGTCGAAAGCGTCTCCTTGATTGAAGATCGCGAAACAGGTCGCTCACGCGGCTTTGGCTTCGTTGAGATGTCAACGAAGGAAGAAGGCGCTGCTGCTATCCAGCAGTTTAACGGTAAGGACCTGGGCGGACGGGCGCTGAACGTCAACGAAGCCAAGCCACGCGAAGATCGCGGCGGCGGTGGCGGCGGACGCAACGGCGGCTCGCGTTATTAATTAGCAGTTTACTGCTTCTCACTAAAGCCTTCGGCGTGATTATTCCGCCGGAGGCTTTCTCTTTGTCATCACTGACCAAAGTGCGTTGAACAAAGAATGCCTTAGTGTCGTAATTCAACTAGCTTTAATACGCTTCAAGCGGCAGGATAATTCTTCGCGGAGACCACTGAAAACCATGTATTGCCCACAGTGTGGTACTGAATCTTCCTCGGGCCTGCAGTATTGCCGGTTGTGCGGGGCCAACCTCAAGGTGATTGGCAAGGCCGTTTCGCTGAGCGAGGCTATCGCCCGTATTCCCGGACCGCTGCCAGCTATGATCAAAGATATGATGAAGAACGTGAAGAGTGAACATGTTTCCGACGACGTCTCGCGCGCGATGGACGAAATGAACAAAGAAATCATTCGCAGCTCGGATGACCCTACTCCTCACAAACCCTGGTGGCTCCAAGGTGGGAAGAAGAAGACAGCGGCGCAACGGCGAGAGAAGCACCTGGTTACCGGGACCATCTCGCTCTTCAGCGGCATCGGTCTCGCGATCTTTCTTTACTACCTGACCGGCGCGCTGGTGTTGAAACTGCCGCCGGATTTCGTTGCCAGGGTGCCTTTTGAAATAGAGCCGGTGGTAAGGATTCTGTGGCTGCTGGGTTTGATGCCGGCGCTCACGGGGATCGGCCACATTATCGCCGGGCTGTTGATCAGGCCGGATCCTGGAAGGCAGATTGAGGCTTCGCGGCCGGCACTGGAATTAAGCGGAAGAGAACCCATTCCACGAGCCGCGCCGGCAAGCGTTACAGAGCGTACTACCAACCTTCTTGAGCGTAAGATCAGTGAAGGCCGTGAATCTTAATCCGTAAGGCTTTCGCACCCCTGGCCAACTGGACCACTCTGAAACTCCGAGGAGTAAGTCTTGATCTCGTGTCAGTGACAGTCTTTCCTGGGGGCGCTGACCTACGCTTTCAAATTTAGCGCCTTTGGCATTCTGGATGATTATCGTAATTGTCACGCTCCCGGTTCACCGTTAAAATCCAATCGACCAATTGGTAACGTAATTACATCGACTAAACTGTTAGCCGGGTAATGGAGCAGCAATTATGAATCGACGTTACTTTCTTTCATCTTCTCTCGCGTTGGGCGCATTTGTGGCGTTCTCGAGATTCCCCTTGGTTTGCGGGGGTTTCTTGCAAGAGTCCAAAAGTAATCGTGGCAATCCTGGGAGTTCAGTGAAACCTAAAGGAATCAAGAAAGTGATTAAGACAAACGAAGAGTGGAAACGTCTCCTCACGCCCGAGCAGTATGAGGTAACGCGACAAAAGGGAACCGAAGCGCCCTTCTCAAGTCCGTTGAATGAAATTCACGAGCAAGGCACTTTCGAATGCGTTGCCTGCGAACTGCCGCTATTTAGTTCCAAGGCTAAGTTTGATTCAGGCACTGGCTGGCCGAGTTTCTACCAGCCCATCGCTAAAGAGAATGTGCTTGAAGAAGTAGACACCAGCTTATCGGAAACACGAACGGAAGTTTTGTGTGCGAGGTGCGATTCCCACCTGGGACACGTGTTCAATGATGGCCCCCGACCGACCGGCCTCCGCTACTGCATGAATGGTGTGGCCCTTAAATTTGTGAAGGACGCGAAGGTTAGCTAGAAACCCACCGGGTCTTAGCGCCAAGGGCGCGAAATGTAATAGCCTGGGCCATCGGCCTAGGTGCGACCAGTAGAAGGTTCTTAGCGCTGAAGGTGCGACTGTATTGGACACAGCTCAATCCCTCCTTAGAACGCGAGAACGCGAAGCAGCAACCTGAGTTTCGCGCTACCAGGCTCAGGACTGGAACACTCCCGTACGTTTAATGCCCCCTAAGTGTACGCCGCAGAGGCACGCGCAAGGCCTGTTTAACTCGAAAAACCAACTATAGCCAACATATTGGTAGATACAGGACTTTCACTCGCACGGGCACATGGCTTGCCACCAATGAAGCAGCAATTGAGTTTTGAAGGGGGAGATCTGATGAACACGTCCTTGGCAGTGCAGAAAATGAAGCGGTTTGTAGCAGTCGCCTTAATTCTGTTGACGCTCGTCTTTACAATTGGGCCGATAAGCTCGGAGGCTTCGGCACAAACGAGGCGATATCGTCGTCGTACTCATCGCACTTTTTGGCAAAAACATCGCGATAAACTGACGGTGGCAGGAACGGCGCTGGGAGGCGCGGCTGTCGGTGGCATCGCAGGCGGAAAAAAGGGAGCAGCCATTGGATCACTGGTGGGTGCTGGTGGTGGAGCAGTCTATACGTACAAGATTCGTAAGCGGCATCGGAGATACTAGGTCGCCACGAAAGTGGGACGATCAGAAGCCGCAAACGACAATTTGAGGCCGCGGCCGTAAGCGGCAGGCACGAGACGAACTTGAGCATCAAGTCGTTTCGCGCCTAACCGTTTTTTGATTTTTTAGGATGGATATTTTGCCGGGAACAGTCCCAGGCTTCTACATCGCGCCGGGCGCCTCACGAATAAACCCCATTTGTGTGTCCTTGGGGGTGCCGCTCATCCTTCCCGGTGATAGCCGGCAATTCTTACGTAACTATTACCCGCCGATTTCTAATCCGGTACTAGGATTTACTCTGACCCACGCTGTTTTTGACTTTATTTCAATCGCCCTCAGATCTACTATTGGCGAAGGGAGCACGCGATGAAGGTTCTGCTAGTCAACCCGGAATTTCCCGATACGTATTGGAGTTTTCGTCATGCCCTGCCGTTTGAGCGCAAGCGGTGCGCTTTTCCCCCGCTTGGTCTGCTGACCGTCTCGGCGCTGTTGCCGAGGTCCTGGGAGCGACGATTGGTTGATCTGAACGTGCGTTCGCTGAAGGCATCCGTTATTGATTGGGCTGACATTGTTTTTGTGACCGGCATGCTGGTACAGAAAGAATCAGTTCATGAGGTGGTCAGACGATGTAAGCAGCGAGGCAAGCGTGTTGTCCTTGGTGGCCCATATGTCACCACCACGATTGAAGATTTGCCGGCGGTAGATCACGTTTTTCTCGGCGAAGCTGAGACGACGCTGCCGCAGTTTATTGAAGACCTGGAACGTGGGGAGGCAAAGCGAACCTATAGAGCCGCTGAGCGACCGCCCCTGGCAGCGACACCGGTGGCTGATTTCTACCTCGCGGACATGAAACGTTACAGCGCCATGTCTGTGCAGTATTCGCGAGGCTGTCCTTTCAACTGCGAATTCTGCGACATCATCGAAATCTACGGGCGCGTACCCCGCACAAAGAGCAATCAACAAATGTTGGCCGAGCTTGACGCGCTAAAAAGTCTCGGTTGGCGCGGTACCGTTTTTATTGTCGACGATAATTTCATAGGTAACAAAAAGAATGTCAGGCGCCTACTGCCCGAGTTGTCGGAATGGCAGGAAAGGAACGGCCATCCCTTTTCGCTGCTGACCGAGGCCAGCGTGAACCTTGCGGACGATGAGGAGTTGCTCAGCGAGATGCAACGCGCCGGCTTCCGCCGTGTCTTTCTTGGCATTGAAACCCCGGTTGAAGAGAGTCTCAAGGAGGCCCAGAAGTCGCAAAACCGCGGGAACCTGCTGGAGTCAGTTAAGAAGATTCAGACCTATGGGATGGAAGTTATGGCCGGCTTCATTGTCGGGTTTGACAACGATCCGGACGACATCTTCGAGCGACAGATCGATTTCATCCGAGAGAGCGCGATACCGCTGGCAATGGTCGGTTTACTCACCGCCTTACCGGATACTCAGTTATGGCGCCGGCTGGAGAAAGAAGGACGCTTGCTGGGTGAGAGTTCGGGAAACAACACCAACTGCGCGCTAAACTTTGTGCCGAAGATGGATGCCACGCGCCTGGTGGAGGGCTATAAATCAATCATGCGCACGATCTACAAACCCAGCGAATACTATCAACGCGCGCTCGCTTCACTTAAAAGAACAACCCAGGAATTTCCCGAACCGGTTCGTGTCAAGATCATTAGCGGAGTAGCGGCATTTATTCGCCTGGTGCTCAGGTTGGGCGTGCTGGATTGCGAGCGCAAGGAATTCTGGCGCTTCCTCGCAATCACCCTCCGAAGCCATCACGACCAATTTCCACAGTCGATGCGATTGGCGGCCATGGGTTATCACTTTCGGAAGTTGAATGAGGTATACGGCAAATAAGCAGCTGGTTCTCAGTTAACCGGTAATGCTCGAAATGGGGTCAACCCCGTTCAGCTCTGCAACACTCAAGAACTATTGCTTTCCTGCTTGATGATTTCATAACACCCGCACGAGATTGCTTCCAGGCCAGCGCGATCAAGGACCGTGAGGTGGCCGCGGCTATAGGTAATCAATTTGCGTTTCTGTAAATCCCCGGCTGCCCTGCTAACGCCCTCGCGCCGCACGCCCAACATGTTAGACAGAAATTCCTGCGTGAGTTGGAACTCATCGTTTCCCATGCGGTCATGTGTCATCAGCAGCCAGCGCGCCAGACGCGCGTCCACAGAATGAAACTGATTGCAGATTGCGGACTGCGTGATCTGCGTTACTAGCGAATGAGTGTAGCGCCGCAAAAGCAGTGGCAAAGCGCCGCCGTTGTTACACTCCTTGCGAAACGCGCTTGCTTTAATCTTCATGGCTAAGCCGGTGCCCTGCACCACCGCACGATTCTGCGAACTACTAACTCCCATGAAAATAGCCAGACCAAGCATGCCCTCCTGGCCTATCAGACCTACCTCGAGCGTGGCGCGCCCGTTGACAGCGGCGAGCAGAGAGATAATCCCACTGTTGGGGAAATAAACGTCACTAATCAGCTCGTTGGGCTGATAGAGAATCTCCTCGAAAATCAGAGGGACTTCTTCCCCGTGACGCTGCAGCGCCTGATAGTCTTTCTTTGGCAGGGCGGCAAGCAGCCGGTTTGCAATGCGTGGACTTCTCGTGGATGACATCGAATACTCCTTGTATTAGTCGCGTCGGGAAAGACAGCAGACGGCACAAGGAAGAATTTGCGGAAACAACTCCCGATGTCGAATGGAAAACTGGTTAGACTATAGATACCTGCGGTTATGTTTACAGCCAGATAAAGCGACTGTCCCGTTTAATCAGACCCGGTCCGCCTGGCGTAACGCAAGGTGCCAGCTTACGTGCAAACTAACAGTATCTGTTAAGACGTGCACCAACTATGAGATTACGTGTTTGATGGCCTTCTTCGTCCCGCGCCCGAAGTGTTTACCGGCGCGCCCCATATGTTTTCCAAAATGCTTGCCACCTCGCACTACGCGGCCATGCTTCATGTTTCGGCCCATGCTTTTGCCGGCTTTTTTAGCTTCCGAGCCGCTTTCCTTCATCTGCCCGGTGGAGGTGTTGTTATTCTGTTGAGCAATGCCATACAGCGGGAGCAAAACTAGAGATAGCGTCATCGTCCCCGTAATCAAAAACCTCATCGCTTTTCGTGTCATATTCATCCTTTCACTATAACACTGCCGGGGCAAATAAGTCTGTGTGCTGGCGCACATACGGTTCCTGGAGGTAAAAGGGGAAACTTAGCCGAGCAGGCGATCATACTCCGTTCTGACAACCTGGTAGCATTCGCAGACGCCAGACTCCAGGCCTTCGCGATCGAGAATCGTCATATCGCCGCGAGCGTAGCTAATGTAGCCCGCGTTTTGCAGACGTTTGGCGGCGTGAGTTATTCCTTCGCGGCGCACGCCCAGCATGTTTGCAATTAGATCCTGCGTCATAATCAACCTGTCCGAAGGCAAACGGTCATGGCTCAAAAGCAGCCAGCGGCAAAGTTGCTGATCCACTGAATGCAGCCGGTTGCAAACAGCGGTCTGGGAGATCTGCGTTATTAGCGCCTGCGTGTACCGCAGACATAGATTATGAAAACGGCCGCCGCGCGTGAATTCATCTTTCATCATCTCTGCCTTCATCTTGAAAGTCTTGCCAGCACTCTGCACTACTGCCCGATTTGGAGTGGTGTCGCCGCCCATGAAGATGGCAATGCCTACCATGCCGTCGTTGCCCACTACGCCGATTTCAGCAGTCGAGCCGTTTTCCATTATGTAAAGCAGGGAAATGATTGCGGTTGTCGGGAAATAGACATAATCCATTTTTTCGCCGGACTCATAGAGGACTTCACCGAGTGGAAGGGAGATGAGCTGCAAATTAGGAAGCAGGCGCGCCAACTCTTCATCGCTAACACCGGCGAGCAAGTGATTCTGAGCCGCCTCTTCTGTGGTAGCGGTGGTAGTCATGGAGTCCCTTTTCCAGGCCGTTTATGGAAGTAGCCTTGCACAGCGAAAGGAGAAACCCCTTGCTCACATTTGAAAATCCAGTTTTCTTAAAGTCAAAACAACCAGAGGAATCTGAGGAAATACTATAACTTTCCGGTATGTGCGTCAACGCACAGACAAAGTTTACCGCCAGGTTCCAGAATGGTTCGACCTGTAAGGGTCCCCCGACTTAGAGGAGGCAACGATGCCATTAAACGCCCTATCCCGCGTGCTTTGCGTTGACGATGATGAAGACGCTGGCGAGATGTTAAGTTTGCTGCTGAAGTCACATCAAATTGAAGTCATGTGCGTGCAATCCCCCGCTGAGGCTTGGTTGAGGATCAAAGCAGAATGTTTTGACCTCTACCTTCTGGACGTCTGGTTGCCCCATGTCAATGGCTTTGAATTCTGCCGCCAAATACGCGAGTTTGATTCCAATACCCCAATTCTTTTTTATTCGGGCGCTGCCTACGAAGCAGACAAGCAGAAAGGGATTGCGGCGGGGGCAAATGCCTACGTGACTAAACCAGACGTTGAGGGTCTCATTGGAACCATAGTGGATCTAATTAGGAAACCCAAAACTCACGACGTCGCTGCGCAGTGGGTTGGTACTCAGCCCCTTCCAGTGGAGAAATCGCTTTCTGCTCAGTTCTCCAGCGTCGCAACTGCCCGCGGTTGATCGCACCCAAATCAGCAGATCGATCAAATGGCACTCAACCTCACCTCATTTCGGGGTATGTGTGCCAGCGCACAGACCCGGGTGACATTCCACCCTTAGTATCATTCTCAAGAAATCACCTTCGACACCAGGATCTAGCCAGCCCTTCTCTTTTGTGTCTTCCGTTGTTTCTGAGAGAGGTCGAGACGGAGCCACCTGGCACGCCAAACCCCCATCATTTAACAGCATGTTCAGGTGTAGTTTGATACCCAGGGGGCCGGAGTTTTTGGCAATCCAGATTATGAACCGATTTACCACCTATGCTCTCCGGGAGGGTACAACAGTTGCACTATTGAGCGACAAAGGAGCAAATATGAAAGCAAACAGTACACAAATCAGAATTGGAGCAGCGATAGTCGTATGGTCGTTTCTGCTCATTGTTGGCAGCAGCCTGGGGCCTGCAGTGCAGGCGCAGTATCGCAATAACGACGTTCAAGACCGTCGCAATGATCGCAATCGAAATCGGCGCGGACGAAACTGGGACAACTACGGTAACTACGGTGGCTCTTACGACCTGCGCCAGACGGCTCTAAATGCCGGCTACAACGAAGGTCTGAAAGATGGCACTGCGGCCCGGCAGAGGAACAGGGGCGTCGACTATTCAAACCAAAGCGCCTACCGGAAGGCGACAAAGGACTACAGCTCACGTCTTGGCGACCGGGAACTCTATCGCCGCTACTTTCGCGAAGCGTATCAGACTGGCTACAACGACGGTCTCAATCCGCAAGGTGCTGGCTATGATAACAATCGCAACCGGGACTGGAACCCAAACAACAACGATCAGAATCGCCGCGGTCGCAACTGGGATCGTTATGACAACTACGGCGGTTCTTCGGACCTTCGCCAAACGGCTCTAAACGCCGGCTATAACGAAGGGATTAAAGAAGGCCGCAACGATCGCAATAACAGTCGCTCCGACTTTCGCAACAAGAGCGCGTATCAGAACGCCACCACGGACTACAACTCAAGGCTCGGCGATCGTGGACTCTATCAACGCTATTACCGGGCAGGCTACGAGAACGGTTATTACGACGGCCTTAACGGTAATTAGACCGCTTTGGTTGCCAGGATAGTTTTTGTTTAGTAGACCATGAACGGTCGGGCTGCGGCTCGACTGTTCCCCGCGTCTTTCGAGTCGCAGATGACCTCACGGCAGGCTGGAAGCAAAGTCACAGAATACATGGGCGAAGTCGCACCATTCGTTCAGAGTTAGACCTTTCTCTACTTTCACTCTGAATCCAGTTGTTCCTGAAGGCATCCGGGTGGGTATGGGAAAGGATTGACGATAAGTGGATGATCACGCATGAGCACAACTCAGTGCGTTTCGACGTTGAGACTGGCAAAGCGTCGCTTGATCTCCAACCGTAACTATCAGAGCGACCGGGTCGGTATAACCATTCGAAACCCGCAAACATGAAACCGAAAGTCAAACTCATTAAGAAAGAGGATCGCCACGGTCCGGCCCCGGTCGAACCAGACGCGAGCGCCGATCCAAAAGAATGGTCTACGGCGGTGAAGTCGTGGGTTAAGGAATTTCAAAAGGACCGGAGTGATGAATCGCTCGAAGCTTTCGACAACCTGTTTGGCGATTCAACGCCGTAACCTTGCCGTGTGGGCATCAGCAAATCCGCGCATCAAGAGTGGTTGGCGCCAGGCTCGATGTTCTTTCGCCCGCGGAGCAATCGCCCGATACCGTAAAAACGGGCCGGCAATGCGGAATCTCGCTGCTTTACAAATCGTTTAACAATCAGCGAATTTCTCGGCGGGCTTAAGATGTCGAGGACGATGCGCGGAAACGCAGTAGGAGGCGACTATAGTCGGATGCTCTCCTCCCTTGCAGCCATCAGCTTAACCTTCTTTAGTTCCGGCCCTTTGATTCCAAAGTAAGTAGCCATTTGCACAATCTGTTTTGGATCTACGAAGTCTTTGGCGTCAGAGCAAAACTTTTCCAGGGTTGGGCCAAACTCACGACAAGTCATGCTCTTTGGAATTTTGAGGCCGAGTCCACATTCGCCATCTTGCTTGTACTGCAAACAGAATTCACAAACTATCATTGCACTCTTTTCTAAGAAAGTTTGATTGCCCCCGGGAGCGAGCTTTCACGGAACTTCAGTGTCCAACCGGTATTCGCTGAAATCGTGTCTTACCTTCCGGATCCTGCCACGAAATATCCAGCACATATGGTTTGACTTCGCCCGCTATCACTTTCAGGCGTGCCAACAGATCGTTGCCGGCGCCGGCGATCTTCCCATTAACCCAGGTCTTGTGAGAGAGAACCACATTCTCTTTTGGCCGAATCGTACCAACGGCGTCGAATCTGATATGGGCTTGAGAAGGGCCACCGCCCGGAGTCTCCAGGTCTTTCAGGAAGACCGTCAGAATCTCCACGCTCCTCAGGGCATGGTCAGCGTCGTTACTCAGCTCCAGACGTACATCGGCTTCAATATCGATGAATCTAAACGTTAAAGGCTTTACAGTGTTGGTATTCATCTTTGCTTCTTTCTTGCGCTTGGGACAGGGGCGCTCTTCTTTCCGTCTGTCTTTGCGAGCGTCAGCGCGAGGACGTCACCCGGTTGGCACTTGAGTGCCTGGCACATCTTCTCCAGCGTTTCGAAGTTGATGCCAAGGGCCTTCCCTTTCTTCAAGCGCCAAAGGGTGGTGTGGCTAATACCAGTCTCTTTAGCCAACCAATAGAAGGTCCGCCCGTGCTCTGCCAGCAACTGGTCTACCCGAATCTTAATCATAAGTGTTTCCACGTGTACTACACTATTTACCACATACGGTCAATATTGTCCATCTGCAATATATGCTGCATTTGACATATAGGCGCCGAGAGCGTAGTGTCGAGCGGTGATTAACCTTTACATTAATGAGCGCCGCGACGGAGATGTGATCATTCTTGACTTGAAGGGCAGGTTGAGAGTGGGCGGGAACACGGTAGCATTGCACAAGTCAATACGCTGCCTGGTGCTGGAAAAGAAGATTCACATCCTCTTGAATCTTGCAGGCGTTACTTATATCGACTCTTGTGGCCTGGGCGAACTGATTGCGAGCCAGGTCTCGGTTGAGAACCAGGGTGGGAAAATCAAGCTGATCGGTCTCACGGATTCGCTTCGTGAGTTATTGACCGCGACGAGACTTCTGACAGTGTTCGAAGTTTACGAGAACGAGGCAGACGCAATCGGGGCCTTTGCTGACCATGTCTTAAAGGTCGAGAAACCCCACCTCGCGTTCGTTTAATAGGGTCTCAGCAAAGACAGTCGTCAACATTCCCTGGTGGCAAATGCGGTGGATGTAGCAATTTTGATGGTTGTTTGACATGACGGACATTCTTAAACAGTCAGTGGTAGAGAATGATACGAGCACGGCGCCTCTTGTGGCGGAGTCTTCGGCTCCGTTGCGCTGGGCTTTCATCAACGAGTGGCATGTAGAGCCACAATCTGATGATCGAGCGCCTGTGTTTGGCGCGGTCGCGCCCAGCACTGCATCGCCCTCGGCTCGTCGCTCAGCCGCTCGCCGGAAGCATCAGGCCAGGTTCAAAGAGTGGTCACAGGGCCGCCATGACTAGTGCAAGCTAACGGGCGTCAGCTTAATTGCAACTCCGCGGCCGTTGATTCGCAGTTATGTATGGTATATTGAGCGTGTAGTTGTTCTTCGAAAATCTACTCTCGACATCAGGATTTGCGCGTCGTCTCCTTCTCCTTGTGCCGTCTGTTTGTTTTTTCAAACTTGACCTAGTACCGGGAAATTCTGATGTCTATCTCCACGACAAATTCAATCGGAAAAACCTTTGCGCTCGCACACTGTCTTGACTGCGCTCGGTGTGCTGAAGTGTGCGCGCAACTCATTCAAGACCTAAAGGCAAGACATCGGGTTGAAACCGGAGCTAGTTAAGAATTGAGGAATAGACAATGAGTTATGCGAGAAAAAATATAAAGAACGTGGCGGGATCGATCGTGGGCGTGATCGTAGTTGCCGCGATCGCCGTCTGGCAGTTTTACATGTTCGTCACATTTGAAAGCGCGCAGGGCGGAACAGGGCATTTGTGGTGGGCCATTGCCATGTCTGTTCTTGCTTGTGTTGCGGCATTCCTGGTGTTTTCAATTTTCGTACGCCACGACACTGACGATGATCTGCACATTACTTCAACGCGACGAGCCTGATCCTTGTTAGATTGATAGAGCTATGTCGATGAAGACTTTGTTTGCAATGCGACGTGCCAATGGCGATTGGTTTGCCCTCGATGATCAGGGCAGTTTCCGTGTTCCGGTATTTCACAGTAGCGGCGAGGCGATGCTGGCGCGTTCGCGTGACACGGGAATGGAGTGCTTCAGGCCCGTGAAGCTCGACTCGGCAGCGTTTAAGAATCTTACGACCACAGATGAAGGTAAAGCCTGCTACTGGTTAGTCGCAGATCCGCTCATGAAGTTGAGCCGCGCTCGCCCGCTTGACCGTAAACAGCTCGAGCAATTCATGCGCAACGGCGAGGGAAAACTCGCGAAGAGTGAGGAGAGCGAATGATTTCCTCATGCGATCACTGTGGCAGGATATTGAAGCTGTGGAGGATACGCTGTCCCAACTGCAAAAAGTCAGCGATGAATTGGTTGCAAATACTGGCCATCGCAGTTTTAGGGCTGCCCGCGCTCTTTCTACTGGTGAAGGTTTTCTACTAGTGGAAGGCGCGTCTGAAGATTCCAGGACCTCCGAGAAAATTTGAAAGGCTTAGGAAAAAACCAATGATTAGTACGGAAAAATTAAATGGCAACAGCTTAACGGGAGTTGCGAATGAGGGGACCTGGCCGGGGATAGACTCCCGCTTTCGTCTAATCATCGTTGCCGGCTTAAGAACGAAACAACTGCTGCACGGCTCCAAGCCGCGCATTGAGGCCGACAAGGGAAGACGCAGAAACACAAGCATAGCGCTCGAAGAAGTGAAGCGCGGGCTGGTGCACTTCAGCAAGATTGAAAAAGAAGAAGTGCATCGCGCTCACGGCGGCGGGCTCGATTGAATCGGAACTAAGATGGCGGAAATGCGAGCGGCGTGGGCACTTCATTACCGGGTTCCACGCAAATTGATAATAGCCGAACTGTGAGCAAAAACCATGACTACAACGATGAGTGGACTGCGGGTATACGTTAATCCTCCGAGCACAGACATTCCGAGCGGTATTGGTATTGAAGCGCAAGATATTAAGATCGACAGGGTTTTCTACAGCCGGCGTGGCAATGGGCCGATTTATCGCTGGTTATACGAAAAGAAGTTTGCTCACTGGCGCGTCTTACGTATGAACCCCACGGATTTCGATTCTCACAAACTGAGCAACGCTAGCTGGAAATCAGTGCCTGAAACATTGCAAGCGCAACTCGGCAAACACTATCTGGATTAAATGAGCGGATCGCCTCTTTCCCGCCAGGATTGCCAGTAATGACCCTCCACTCACAAGTGGTCATTATCACCCCCAAAATTCAAACAGGAAGTGACCCTTCGCCGCTGTGTGCGTTAGCGTACAGACGGGAATTGATGGCTGCCTTAAATTCCCTTACAATCGCCCAAGTAACGCATCTGACTTAGGTAGAATGGGCGAGGAGGGAAGCGCTTCGACTAATGCTTCCATCCTTCACCTTTCGTCCCCTTCTGAGCAGAGATTCAAGCTTTTAGGCCATCTACAGCCCAAATAGTCATCGGAGGTTCTGTTATGCTCTTTAACCTGCACAAGGCCAAGGCATCGGTCTACGATTTCGGGCAACGATATTTGAGGACATCCCAGTCTGACAATCCGCTCGTACTGATGGTGGAAGATCAGGAAGAGGCGCGGGTTGAGATGAAGCAGGTGCTGGAACTAAACGGCTACCGCGTGATTGATACTGACAACGGGCAGGATGCAGCCAAGCGCGCCCGCTTTATCTCTCCGGATCTAGTTCTGGTTGATTTGGATGTGCCTCTGCTTTATGAGCTGGTGGCGGCGCGTCAGATCGTTAAGAGCGCGCAGCTTGGGATTCTGCCCGTTGTGATCGTCACTCGTGAGGAGACAGTAGACGCGGCCGCAATAATGGAAGTTGGTGTCCGTCGCAATGAGTATGTAACCAGACTCTCCGAATACGAGCAATTAGAACATCTGCTTGACTACTTGCTTCCTAACGGCCTTCGAGCGGCCTGTATGATGTAACCTGCGCCTGGCCTGCAGTGCGAAGCGTGACAGATATTTGGCAGCCTAACGACACGACTACTCATCAGGACCACGTCATCGCTCACGTGATTGGGGCGACCGTTCTGGGCTATTTTGTTTTTGAGGAGGCGTTGTATATTCTGCTGGACATAGGATTTGTCTGGACGATCTTCCTCGACGGGGAAATGGGTTTGCTACCGCACCCGGTAGCTGTATCTGAACTGGAAATGGATGGGGAAACTAAGGAGCAGATCAAGGCTGACATAGATGTCCTGCTCGGCAATGAGGCGTCTCCTGAAAAGCTATTGCGCCTTATACGTGCGCCGGTCGAGAGTCAGATCAAAGATGTCAGCTTTTTTACCGCTGAAGATCGAAGACGTTTGATAGTCACTGGCGAGGAGGCCAACCTCACAATAGAAACTTCTCTAGCTACGGGTGAGGTACTGGTGATGACTCTCGAGGATGAAGAACGCAGAGACGAGAACGCTAAGCTTGAAGACGTTGCCCAGAGCGAGCATAAGTATCTTCACCAACGTCTGCGGGAGGATCTGGGGCGGGAACCCACCGAAGAAGAATTGGATGAGTGGCTGCGCCAGCACACCGAGGGGTACTGATCTGAGTCAGTAGGGATCGATGAGTGATGAGTCATGAGTGATGAGTCATCACTCCTTACTCATCACTCACTTTCGGATTTAACTCAGCACCACAATCTGGTTGTCAACCTGCTTGACTCCTTTAATCGATCTGATCGTTTTATCAACCTGAGACTTGAGCGCTTCGCTTTTGACTGTGCCGGTTAGCGTCACCTTGCCATCCAGAACAGTAGCGGTGATTCCCAGAGTTGAAAGCGTTGGATCGTCGCTAATCTGCTTGTCGATAGCTGTCTGTACCGCGCCATCGTTCGAAGTATTAGCCGGCGCTAAACCGCCGCTTGGCGCTGGTTGGTTGATAATAACCGGAGGTTGATTCGTGGCTGGCGCGGGCTGTTGAATAATCACCGGCGGCTGTTGCTGTTGGGCGGGCTGCTGGACAATGACCGGCTGCTGCGCCGCCTGCTGCTGATCTGCAAGGTTCGCATTCGTGGTATCGGGAGGCTGACCGTTCATTAGGAACAACACAAGTATTGTTATTAGCGCAATTGCTACCACGACGATTACGCCAACGGTGGCGCCGGAAACGCCACCTCGATCGTTACGAACACCTTCCGTTTGTGTGACCTCACGCCTTGAGGTTGGTGTTTCCACTACGACCCTGCTTCTTTTAGCCTGTTCATCATCGTATGCCATCTGCTACCTCCTGATATTTAGACAACTAGACTTTTAATAAGGTGCGGGATACTCACAAAACCCTCGCTGTGGAAGAGCAATCCCTATTCCCAGACAAGCAAAAGGCATTGTTCTGAACGAGTTTTGAGAAAACTCAAAAAAATCGGAGGTTTCGTGGCTACCTCCGCCGGGTAACGCAAATTGCCCGTACGCTTTTGAGTCTCGCTCGACCGGGACCTATTTAGATCAAGACACAGGAAGCAGGCGGCAGGAGGCAGAAAGCAGAAGGCAGAAGAACGCATTCTCCATTTTCCATTTTTCATTTCAAATTTATCATTGGTCTCCAACAGAGATATTGCTGCGATGACCAAATGAAAAATGATAAATGAGAAATGGAAAATATTTCGGGTGGCCTACTTGGGCCTGTTTGATTTAGCTTTCCTGCCTCCTCCTCCTGCCTCCTGCCGACTGCTCTTTGCTATATTATTGATTCATGGCCACGGGAATCATCCATCATCCAGTCTTCAAGGAGCACGATACGGGTCCACATCATCCAGAGTCGCCATCGCGTTACAGCGTGGTGATGAATGCTCTGCGCGACGACGCGGAGCTCTGGCCAAAACTATTAGAAGTGCAGGCCAGGGAAGCGCCACGGGGAGACGTACAGGCATGTCACACCCCGCAGCTTTACAAACAGATCAATCGCGTAGTAAGCGAAGGGACCGGCTATCTCGACGCCGACACGGTTGTTTCAATGAAGTCAATGGATGCCGCGTTACATGGCGCCGGCGCAGCGTGTGAGGCCGTTGATCTGATCATGCGCGGTGACGTAGCCAACGCATTCGTGCCCGTGCGTCCACCGGGTCATCACGCGACCGCGGAACGCGCTATGGGATTCTGTCTTTTCAACAACGTGGCTGTAGCTGCTCGTTACGCTCAGAACCACTATCCGGAGATCGAACGCGTCGCTATTGTTGACTGGGACGTGCATCACGGGAATGGAACCCAGGGCATCTTTTATGACGACCCGACAGTATTCTTTTTTTCCACGCATCAATATCCCTGGTACCCGGGCACGGGTGCGCGAGGGGAAAACGGAGTGGGACGGGGCGTCGGCTCAACGTTAAATGTTCCCCTGCGCGCGCTCACGCCGGCGCGGGATCAGAAAAGAATGTTTGACGCGGCGCTCGCTGAGATAAGCGGCAAGTTTAAACCTGATCTGATAATCATTTCTGCGGGCTTCGATTCCCACCAGGGCGACCCGCTGGGTCAGTTGCTGCTCGAGGACGAAGACTTTGTTTCCCTGACCCGGGCGGTCAAGGAGTGGGCGAAGGACGCGTGTAAGGGGCGCATAGTTTCTTGTCTGGAGGGTGGCTACAATCTTGCTACCCTGGGCGAAACTGTTCGCGCGCACGTGGGCGAGTTACAATTAGACTTTGAACCAAGCATTCCGGTGGAGTAAACTCAGCCCCACTTAAACCGTTTCGGAACGCGAGCACCGTAGGCGAAAGGCTTGAGCACCGGCGCTCTTGCCAATCCTGCAGGGGTTAACAGCCATTAGAAACGGAACGATGATTCGCTTGCGCCCCGAAGAGAGAGTGGCGAGACCTCAGTCCCACTCATGGAGACAGTCACATGCCAGACATCGAGATCACTTGCGCGGAGTGTGGAAACACTTTTCCTTTCACCGAACGCGAGCAGGAATACTATCAGGAACGCAACTTGACCCATCCGAAACGCTGCAAGCCTTGCCGGGACGCACGCCGCTCCAACTTTGGTGGAGCAAAAGGAGCTGGTGGCGAACGTCAGAGATTTGAGATTACCTGCGATCAATGTGGGAAAACCGACTCTGTACCCTTCAAGCCTTCAACTGGCAGGCCCGTTCTGTGTGGTGATTGTTTCGGCGCAAGTCGAGCAGCACAACCGAGAACCTGAGCTTATCCTGGCCAGGCTGAAGCCGAGCTGGAGCAGCCGTTCACTGCGAAAACGAAATCGGGATACGAGTACGCTGCCTGAATGCGGGCTTTGTTAGTCCGAGGAGCGCGCCCAAATCACAACTATGAGTTACGAAACTATTCAACTGGAAATGCGCGCCGCGGTTGGCGTCATCACGCTGAATCGCCCAGACTCGTTGAATGCTTTAACCACGCAAGTTGGTCAGGAGTTTCAGGCCGCCGTTAGTGAAGTTCGTGAACGCGGCGCGCGAGCGATAATTGTAACCGGGGCGGGTCGAGCGTTTTGTGCCGGAGGTGATCTGCGCGAGATGCAGAGAATGGCCGAGCGAGAAGGGAAGGTAGAGGCATTTTTCGATGAGCCTTTACGCTTGCTGAACGAATGCATACTTCTTATTCGTCGCTCCCCGGTGCCGTTCATCGCCGCGGTTAACGGTGCGGCTTCGGGCGGCGGCTGTAACCTGGCGCTTGCTTGTGACCTCGTGGTGGCTGGTGAGAGCGCGCGATTCAATCAGGCTTTTATCAAGATAGGACTGGTTCCAGATTGTGGCGGCACCTTCATCTTACCGCGGCTGGTAGGTTGGAAACGCGCTACCGAACTGATGATCACAGGCGAAGTGGTGACGGCCGGGCGCGCGCTGGAGATAGGGATGATCAATGCGGTTGTCCCTGACGACGAGTTGCTGGCCAGAGCGTTGGCAATGGCTGAAAAGTTGGCCCATGCCCCGACCGTGGCCATTGGACGAATCAAGGAATTGTTGGAAGCAAGTGCGACGAATGATTATGGTGGACAACTGGAACTGGAAAGAAAGGCGCAAATTCACTCCGGGCTGACAAAAGATTTTAGAGAAGGTGTCGCAGCCTTTATTGAGAAGAGGCCACCGAAGTTTGTGGGAGGATAGATTCTCAAGATAGTTTTACGAAGGTTGCGAGCCGCTGGTTTGAACTGGCGGCTCTTTCGTTTGAGTTTCGAGTTTCGAGTTCCGAGTTTCGAGTTCCGGGCATCAGGTGTTGGCTTCGGTTTACGTGTTTGCCAAACTGTTTCGCGAAACGGCCGGGCTAGTACGTGGGATCCAAACTCGAAACTCGAAACTCGAAACTCGCTTTGTTCATGGATTCACTAACCTACATCCAGCTTCTGCGCCGCAATCGATCTTTCAGACGACTATGGTGGGGACAGGTCATTTCCGAACTCGGCAACTGGTTTAATTTCATTGCCGGGCTGGGATTAGTGCGCATGGTGTCGCATGGGGATCCGGCTGTCACCACCATCGTGCTGCTTGCGCGGCTGCTGCCCTTCACGTTGTTTGCACCATTGGCCGGAGCGTTTGTGGACCGCTGGTCGCGCAGAATGGTGATGATCGCCAGCGACTTTGCTCGCGTTGCGGTCGCTCTCGGCTTTCTGCTTGTGCGCAGGCCGGAAGATCTCTGGATTGCTTACCTGTGCACCGCGCTACTCTCGTTCTTTGGCTCGTTCTTCGAGGCGGCGAAGAGCGCTTCTATGCCCAACATCACCGGCGAGCGAGATTTGCTGGCGGGAAATGCCTTGATGTTTTCGTCGCGGTTTCTGTTGATGTCGCTGGGTGCAGCGCTTGGCGGGTGGACTGCGGCTAATGTCGGCTATCGCGCCGCTTTCATCGTGAACGCAGTGTCTTTTCTCGGTTCAGCGCTGTCGATTTGGCTCATTCCGGAAAGGGAAACCAAACAACTCGCGTTGGAAAAGGATCTGGGGGGAGCCAGAGAAAAGACGAGTTATTGGTCAGACATACGCGAGGGATGGTCTTACATAATTAGCCATGCTCCGGTCGCAGCTATTCTCGCGATCAATGTGCTATGGGCCAGCGGAGGCGGCGCCGTCAACCTCATCATGGACAGACTTGGTGGAATTGTCTTCGCGGGCCAGGGAGGCATCAGTGGCGATTCAGCTGTGGCGTCGCTTTACTTCGCCGGAGGCCTTGGACTTTTCCTCGGGATGATGGTCGCCCGGCGGCTGGGAAACTACTTCGAGTTTCTTGGTAAGACGCCCGCATTCATTGGCTGGGGCTTGCTGCTTCAGGGTTTCCTCTTCGCGCTCATCGGCGTGATGCCTAACCTCTGGTTTGCGTGTCTGTTTCTGTTCCTGGGACGAATAGTGCTCGGGGCCGAGTTTGGCGTCCAGGACACTTTGTTGATGCGTTTGGTGCCGGACAAATTGCGCGGCCGCGTATTGACCACAGACCGCGCGTCCGAACTTCTGACCTGGAGTTTTTCGACGTCGATTGCCGGCTGGTCGTTACGCGCAATCAGGCCGCAAACGCTGACCGTCATTTCCGGGTTGCTCTCGGCAATCTCGGGCGCAGTGTGGTTGGTGTTGTTTGCTTCGGGAAGAGTAAGGCTACCGCATAACTTGAAGTCTGCGGAGTTAATGAAGAAGTAACTCCGGGCAAAACCTAAAACCGGTCGTTGCGTCAGACCGATGTCTCCGCCCGAGAGAAAAAGGGCGCACATCAGGTGCGCCCCCAGGGATTGAGGTCTAGGCGTCGGCCCGCGAATGAATCAACCGGCGAATGCGATCCGCAAAGAGCACATCGATCTTGCGTGGCTCGATCAAGGCAGTCACTTCGCCCGCACCCCACATTGGGTGGCTCAAGGTCTGGCCGGTGCGGTATGTGCGCGTCCTGTCATAAGGCTCGCTATTCACGGACTTTGAACGACCGCGCGTGAGCTTGGCGCCGTTGGAGAAAGAACCGCGGGTGCCACATTTAGGACACGTAACGCGGGAGATTAGTCCTCTCTTGGTGATCGAAGCCACCACGTGGCCACGTTCTTCCTGGCATACCGCGCACAGCTTTTCAACTCGGTCACCGATTGCGTAAATCTGTTTTTCAATGGTCTGCTTTTCTATAGTTAGCTTTTCCATAGACACCTTTCGAGTAAATAGTGAATGGTAAATAGTGAATGGTTACAAACGAGTGACGAGTTAGATAGTTCCTGGTGAATAGCAATTAGTTTGGTTTAAACTATTTACTATTCACCATTTACTGTTTACGAGTTTTGGTTACCAGCGAGGCGAACTGTCGCGTCCCCCGCCGCCGCCGCCACCATAACCGCCACGACCGCCACCACGGTTGGCGCCTCCGCCATAACCACGGCCGCCGCCGCCACGATTGCCACGATCTTCGCGTGGTCTGGCTTCGTTGACAGTCAAATTGCGACCGTTCATATCAGTACCATTAAATTGTTCGATTGCTTTCTCGCCTTCTTCCTTAGAAGCCATCTCAACGAAGCCGAATCCGCGGGAACGTCCCGTGTCGCGGTCTTCGACAACCGTTGCCGACTCCACCGTGCCCGCCTGGGCAAATAGTTGTTGTAGGTCTTCGCTTGTAGTTTGAAACGACAGATTTCCTACGTAAAGTTTCATAGCCATAACTGTAAGTTTTTCCTTAGCTCGCGTGGAGCATTAAGAGGAAGCTTCGAATCAAAGGTGGCTTCGGAGTACGGTAGCAGCGAAGGCCCGCGTTCGGGCGCTCTGTTGAGCAGCTTCTTCAGATTTTCATTACCCACTCTCGTGCCATCTAAAACGCCGAAGCCATTACATCAGGCGTGGCGCATCACCGTTGATGCCTGAGAGAAGGTGTAACGCAGTAATAATGCACTATCTTGGTCGCTCAGGCAAGTTGATGGCCCTGATCTGGCCCACTTGTCCGCGTCGAAACACCCCACTAAACGGGCCGATTACATAACTATTACAACCACATCTGCTGCCACTTGTTAGGATAGTTCGCCAGTCAGCATCGAACGTATGACTGAATATTTTTCACGGAGTCTCAATGGATAACAAAACCACCAATATTAATAAACGTGGCGCCATCATGTGGAACACCACAATTTTCAT
This sequence comes from Pyrinomonadaceae bacterium, assembly GCA_036507195.1. Classification (GTDB taxonomy): domain Bacteria; phylum Acidobacteriota; class Blastocatellia; order Pyrinomonadales; family Pyrinomonadaceae; genus PSRF01. The sequence goes on from DASXQM010000195.1 coordinate 31,627, forward strand.
GATCATCTTTCACGCCGGCGCAGTCGCTTCTCTTTTCATGCTCAGTTGGAAGGTGATTCCGATTACTCTCCTGCTCTGGTGGATATCGGGAAGCCTGGGTATTGGCATGGGCTTTCACCGGCTGCTGACGCACCGCGGTTACAAGACACCAAAGGCGATGGAATACTTCCTGACGTTTTGCGGACTGCTTGCGCTCGAAGGCGGAGCGGTTAACTGGGTGGTGACTCATCGCATTCATCATGCGAACACCGATGAACCCGGAGATCCGCATACGCCGCGCGATGGTCGCTGGTGGGCACATATGGGTTGGATCCTGCGTGGCACAGCACAACAACACGAAGAGAGTGTGTTGCAACGCTACGCACCCGACCTGATGAAGGATCCAGTGCACATGTTCCTGAACCGGTTCTATTACGTTCCTTTGATTCTCAGTGGCATCGGTCTTTTCGCTTTGGGCGGTTGGTCGTTTCTGTTTGTGGGTGTGTTCCTGCGCGTCACTGTTGGATTGCATTTCACCTGGCTCGTCAATTCGGCAACTCACTTGTGGGGAACGCGCCGGTTTCAAACGAGGGACGACTCGACAAATAGCTGGTGGGTGGCATTACTCTCATTCGGTGAGGGCTGGCACAACAACCACCACGCGCATCCGCGCGCGGCGAGGCATGGGCTGACGTGGTATGAAATCGACTTCAACTGGTATGGTATCCGCACACTACAGTTGCTCGGGCTGGCTAAGGGGATCAGACTCATTAGCAAAGAGCAGATAGCGACAGCTGCGAATCCGCAAGTTGCTGAACTGCGAAAAGCGGCGTAAGCGAGAAGCGGTAAGCAGTAGGCAGAAGGCAGTAGGCAGAAGGCAGTAGGCAGTAGGCAGTAGGCAGTAGGCAGTAGGCAGAAAGCAGTGCCTGCTGCCTTTGCTTTTTCCAATCTTACTGCCTTGTGCCCTCTGCTTTCTGCCTACTGCTTTCTGCCTTCTGCCTTCTGCTTTCTCCTTTCCGCCTCCTGGCCTTACAATCGCCGCATGGCAGTTAGTGGTCGCCGCAAGTCGATAGCCTTCTTCATCACGCTGGGCGCTTGCCTGGTGGCACTGGCTATTGCTTTGAATGTTGGCTGGATTCTGCTCAACGCTCGCGAAGTCGCCCTGCTGGTCTTTGGCATCGTCTTTTTCCTTTTGATTATTACCGGAGTCGTTCTTAATACAACCTTCCTGATTCGCGAGATACGCCGCAACGAGCAGCACGATGCTTTCATAAACGCGGTCACACATGAGCTGAAGACACCGCTCGCCTCCATCCGGCTTTATCTTCAGACCTTGAAGAAGCGCGAAATCGACGAAAACAAGCGGCAGGAGTTCTATGATGTGATGCTTGCCGACAGCGACCAGCTTTTGCAAACAGTCGAACAAGTGTTGCGCGCAGGACGGTCGGGTCAGCGTCGCCGAAAGATTTATTTAAGAAAGATAGACGTTGGCGAGTTGGTGCGTGAATGCGTAGATCTTACCCGCGTGCGCTACAACCTCAGTCCCGATGCGGTGAGTTTCGCCGAGTCGATTAACGGGGAGCGGCCGCAAGTAAAGGCCGATGCCGATGAGTTACGCGCAGCCATTTCAAATTTGCTCGACAATGCCGTCAAATACTCAGTCAAGGAGATCCAGGTGTCGGTCGAAGTTTCGGTACTGGACGGGAAAAAGGTGGCCGTGCGAATTCAGGATCGCGGTATTGGTATTCCTGCAGCGCAATTGAAACGCATCTTCAAACGTTTCTATCGCGTACCGGGGCGCGTCATGGCTCGGATCAAGGGCACCGGTCTCGGTCTCTTCATTGTGCGTTCGGTAATTGAGAAACACGGCGGACGCGTGTTTGCGGAGAGCGAAGGTCCGGGGCGCGGTAGTAGATTTACAATTCAACTCCCCCGAGTCTGAGGAGTGTGAATATGCGCAAACAGAGTCGGGTATAGAGAAGGCTGCGAACGATGAGCGCTGTGCTGGTAGTGGAGGACGAAAAGCATCTGGCCGATGGACTGCGATTCAACCTCGAAGCGGAAGGCTACACCGTCAACACCGTTAGCGACGGCGAGGCCGCATTGTCTTTGTTTTTTGACGAGCACCAAAACTACGATGCGCTTGTTCTTGATGTGATGCTGCCCGGCAAGGATGGCTTCACCGTTGCTTCTGAACTTCGCGCCGCAGGTAATTTTGTACCGGTGTTGATGTTGACTGCGCGTGGGCGGCCGGAAGATGTGCTGCGCGGTTTCGAGTCCGGCGCCGATGATTATCTTCCCAAGCCTTTTGAGCTGTCGGTGTTGTTGGCGCGGCTGAATGCGTTACTTCGCCGGCGCCAGTGGTTTCATCAGGATCAAACGCAGGAGCAAGCGACGCGAGCGGAGGTGGAGGCTCTGCATACTGATGGAAAGGGCGCGGCTTACAGAGATGACCAACGTGAAGAGTTTAGCTTCAACAACCGGGTTATCGATTTTGGCAATCTTGAGCTGCGCACGCCTGAGCAAACGATCAGGTTAACTTTGATGGAAGCGCAATTGTTACGCTACCTCGTGAAGCACGAAGGCAGCGTGGTTTCGCGAAAGGCGATTCTGGAAAAGGTCTGGGGTCTCAACGAGGACACCGACACCCGCGCAATTGATAACTTTATCGTCAGGCTTAGGAAATATATTGAAGACGACCCCACCGAGCCAAAACATCTACTGACGGTAAGGGGCGTTGGTTACCGTTTCATTGCTGTTAACCACTCGCCGTAATAATCGCCGCGCGCACGCCGAGCAGATCCGAGAAGTCTTTTGAATAAACTGCATCAACTTTTCGTACGCGGCTGATTGTATCGACCAGCTCGTCGGTGGAGATGAAACCATTTTCCGTATGCCCTACGGCCCAGGCAGGGAGGTGCGCGGCGGTGTGGAGCAGATCCTCAACCAGAGCGAGGTATTGCTGCTTGCTCTGAACACGCGAGCCGAGTTTTCCCGCCCGCGTATTTTCGAAGTCGCCCCAAAAATCGTCTCCACCCTGGAGCCATTCTTCGCGCCAGGCGAAGGGATTGTGTTGCGCAGGCTGTGGTTGTACTGGTGCGGGTAGCCGCAGAAACAACAGGTCAGTATGGCGGCGTTCGGCGACGAAGGCGCGCACATCCTGGTTTGTAGCTTTGCTGCGCAGTGAATTGTCATAAGGGAAAGGAAGGGTCTCCGCAAACTGCTTGAACACCCGCGACAGCGACAGAGGTTCCCGCAGATGCCGGCTATCTTCAGTGAAGGAAAGCACGTAGTCGCCCACCATCATCCCCAGCGTTAGAGCGAGCGAGCGCTTATATTGCGTGCCCAGTCGTTCGGCATTGAAGCGCACGTTATCAAACCACCAGGAGTCAGTTTCATTGAACCAATTCAATAGCGAAGGATTATCCAGGCGTTCGCGCGGGACGTAGACATCGTCAAGTATCCTCTCGATCTCATCTTCGGTAAGACGCTCAGAATCGTTCTCAATCAGCGCGGCAGCTTTCGTGAATGCCCAGGTCATCGGATCGTTTGCCGCTACGCGTACTTTCCATCGCTTCAGTTGAGCACAGAGATTGGGCTCGCCCGTAAAAGGAAGCGCAATAGAAGAAAACCTCAAACGCCGCAGGACGCTAAGCTCGAAGTTTAACCAGCCATTCGGAAAAGTTACGGATGCGATGTAGGCCACTATTCGTCCTTCCTGGACCTTCCACTATCACACGAGCTTTCGTTTAATGTGGGGACTTGTCCCCCCGCGCGTCAAATGCCGCTTCTAAACGGATTTCAAAGTTGGCGTTCACCTCATGAATGAAGAAAAAATAGTCCAGTCGTCCTCAGTCGTGGACGCGGCGTTGGCAAAAGAATCGGGAGTTTTCGCAAAGGATCGCAGTTCCTCCAGATCCTGAAGCGAAAGAAGGACGGTTACCACCGCGGGATCGAATTCGATTGCCGCGCGCTCGATGAGTTGTCCTCGAGCTTCTTCCTCGCTCATTGCCGGCCGAAAAGGTCGCACATCGGTCAGCGCTGCATACGAATCTGCCACGCGAAGAATTCGTGCGGCTAGTGGAATCTCGTTCTGCCTCAACGCATCCGGATAGCCGGAGCCATCCCACCATTCGTGATGCCAGCGTACCAGCAGCTGCACGTCCCGATCAGCGCTCGCACGCGCGGCCTCTTGCTCGCCTATCACCGGGTGCCTTGCGAGGTCTATTCGTTCCTCATCCGTGAGCGAGCCGGCCCTCTGTATGTAATCCCGCTCCATCGCCACTTCGCCAAGATCGTGCATATAGGCCGCCGTCCGAAGTGATTTCCGGTCCTGGGGAGCCAGGCGATACGCTTCGGCCAGTGCGTTTGCAATCGCGGCAATGCGAACAGCGTGCGGGTTTGCATACTGTTCAAATCGATCCGCAGCGCCGGCCAACTGCAGGTAAGCCTCGCGCGCAGCGCGATCTTTTTCACTGTCAAGGTAAAGTGTCGGCATTTGATCTCTTAGTTAGCGATTATAGAAACCCAAGCGGCCCGGTTGCTAATTATCCCACTTTGCGAGACTTTTCAAGTTTGCGCAACAGCGCCTGCGCGGACGCATTATTCGGATCAAGCGCCAACGCTCGTTCCACTTCTGTTTGGGCGCGCCGGTGAAACTTCAAATCGAAATACAATTCGGCCAGCATTGTCCGAAAATTGGCACTAGCGGGATCGAGTTTAACGGCTGCCTGGATCTCGTTCTCGGCCAGCCTGCGCGTTTTCTCGCTGGCAGCAAGCGCGCGGCCATAGTAGGCCCGATATCGTGCTTCCTTCGGCGCCAGCCGTGAAGCCGCAGCAAGGTAACTACTGGCAGCCTCAATGCGATCTTCCTTCAGGGCCTCAAGTCCTTCGCGAAAATTGTGCTCGGCGCGGCTCGAATCCGTTTCCGAGTCTCCAGTTTTAGATTTGGGGTCGCCGGCTGAGTCAACGCTGGGCTCAACCTTGGTTGTTTTGGGAGCGGACTCCGACAATCGTCTGGACCTTTCTATCGCCTTGTCGTAAGCTGAGCGCGCATTGGGATCGGTCAGCCTTTCGTAGGCCTGCGTGATCCGGGCAAAGGCTGAACTCAGTTTCGAGTGGAGTTGCGTCCCAAACTGGAGATGGAATCTGTCCGGATGGTAGCGACGAGCCAGCGCGTAGTAAGCGTCTTTGATTTCATTTGCCCCGGCAGTTGGCGGCAGCTCCATGATCTCGTAGTAATTCGTCGCCTGGTTTAGTCGCAACAAAAATTTCTCCAGCTCCTCCTCTTCGTCGCTTACCGAGGCCCAACGACTACCGGTTTGTCCAGCCTCGCCAGCGGGAGTCTCCGGCGCGACACAGGGGCTGGTTTGTTCCTTTGTTTTAGCGGGTTCGGTGCGAAAAGCATTTCGCCAATACTCGCGTTTTACGAGGCCGCTCAGAGCCAGGCCGTAAATCACCCGGTAGGCAGCCTGTTCCCCCAAACCACTGGAGGCGACCAGATCTTCCATCGTGGTCGGCTCGTCCAGGCGAGAAAGCATGAAACTCTCGGCCGGAAGAAGATTGCTCGTGCGGGGAACCTCTGACGCGCGCGAGATCGTCTCGCCCTGGTTTTGAAAACGGCTGGAAACAAACTTCAAGGGCAGTCTCTGAGCCGCTGCCTGAAGCAGATTAGCAGTGTCTACCTGGATGCGAACTGGATCATCCAGGCGCGCGCGGTCATTAAACTCCCAACTCCCTTCTGTCCATAACAAGGCGACCCGCAAGACATCGGCTACAAGGGTGGCGAGCAGACCGTCTACGTCTTTCTGCCTGAGCGTCCCGCTTGCGCTTAAGGACGCTGCTAAAGCCAAATCGGGGAGATTGTTCTCCAAACTCGCGCGGTCCTTTTCTGCAATAACCCCTCGATTGCTAACGTATTCGCGTAAACGCAGTGTGCGCAAATTCGAAGCTGCATAGATCAATTGACCGCTATCAAAATAGACGGCCGTTTGGGCGCGCTCGTGTTCGAGTCGCAACGTCCCGGACAAACCCTTGGAAGAAATCTCGCGAATGAGTTCGGCGAGCGGCTGTTCGGTAAGAGTACCCTTCATGTGATTCTGATCTTGGTGGAAGCCCGCGCATTAGCAAGAGATTCTCTCTCCCTGGCCTCCCTCACTGTTCCACTTCAGGCTGCCCGTTGCCACCCCAGCGGCACTGCGCCGGGGACCCCAGGGCTGGGGACCTCGGGGTCAGGCTTCTGCTAGTCGCGTGACTGGTTATTGCGGCAGCAACAAACTGAAGGTCGTCCAACAACATGATAACCACGATTTAGTTAAAAAAGAAGCACGGCTTTGACACCCATTAGGTCCAGTCTTATATTGAAGTTCCCAAAACAAATCGAGTCACACACGGCATGGAGTTGCCCAGCTTTGCCAGCTGGCGATCCAAGCCTCTCCAGGCTGAGAAAACGGTGGTTGATAGTCCCACAAACAATGAGCGAAATGGCGTAGAGCAGGTAGACGACGAACGTGTTGCCCACTTGATCGAGCAGCTAAAGGTTCGGACGGTCGAACTTGAAGAGGCGAACCGAGAACTGCGACACGTCTCGCATTATCGTTCGCTGTTTCTGGCGCGAATGTCGCATGAGCTACGCACCCCTTTAACGTCGATTCTCGGATTCGCTGAAATTATGCTCGACCAGGAAAAGTTGACTGAAGCGCAGCAACGCTTCTGTCAGAAGATTCAGAACTCCGGAATGCAACTGCTCACCAGTCTCAATCAGCTGGTGGACTTGTCTCGTCTCGAGGTTGGCACGGGGGAACTTTTTCTTCAGGAGTTTTCCTTACCTGAGACTCTGCGAGAAACTTGTGCTGCTGTTGCCCGGCAGGCTCAGAAGCGGGACGTGAGAATCGAATGTAATCCTGCGCCGGAAGTAACAACCATTGTTTCTGATGAGGGCCGCCTGCGGCAGGCTCTTTATACTTTTTTTGCCTGGGCTGTTAGCCGCAGCCGGGCAGGTCAGTGTGTCAATGTTTATGCCGAGCTACTAGATGGGCCGTTTCTCCGCGTTCAGATAGACGATGAAGGCGAACCGATAAAAGATATGTTGCGAGTGTTCGATCCGGCAGAAACGCCCCGGGCTGGGAAAACTGATCTCAACGAACTTGGGATCATTGTTGGCCGGCGTTTGCTCGAGGTAATGAAGGGCACGGTAACTCTTGAGAATCGCGAGTCCACCGGCCTGCGAACATTGATTGAGTTGCCCGCCGGCCCGCCCAAAGCTTAGGCTCTCACAGTTAGCACGAAGCAGATAAGGCAAAACGAGACAGACGAGAAGATTTTCCATATCTCATTTAACATCTCTACTGTTCCAACGTTGATCAATTCAATGTTTATATCTGGTTGGATTTGATCTACTTGACTCCGATAGATATTGGAATCGATTTCAATTCATCGAGACGAACCAAACGGCTTCAGCCTGTGAAAAAACAGGCACGGTAGTGACCGATTGCCACAATCAACTTTAGCCGCGCCGCTCAACTACAGAACCGTGAGCGGTAGCGACCGGATGCTACACTCAACCGGCCGACTCGCTTGAAGAAGTTATGACTGAACAGGACTTAATCAACGCCATTGCCTATGTTTGTATGACCAAGGCGCACCTTGACCTTGACTAAAGTGGTGAGGTTGAGCGTAGCATCCGGTCGCTACCACCACCCCAGCGCGGCTGCCGCGCCGGGGACCCCGGCCCGCTCACCGTTCTGTAGTTGAGCGCCTTCTTGCGAAGTGAAGTGGCAGCGTGCGGTGCTGACAGTTCGTGGTTAGAAGCCGGACCCGAACGGATCCGGGCGACGATGGGCCTACACATTCACATCGGTACCAATTGTGATCAGTTGTCAAAAAGGTCAGTGGTTTTCCGTTTTACACCAGCAATTACCCAAACTCAAGGCGGCGTTGTCGCCAAATGACTGATCCTGTTCGACTAATGTTGGGACAGCTCTAATTTAACATTTCTCATTTGTCACCTTCTGACGTCTTACTGGGCGATCAATGAAAGATAAATGATGAGTGGAAAATCTAACTAACGGCCGGCTTGGGGACAGACTGGAAGGTAAGCCCGGGACAATGGAAGACATCGTAATCCGCGAATGCACTGCAATAGCCGAGTTGGACGACTGTGTGCGACTGCAGCGGGAAGTTTTTGGACTTCCAGATCTGGAAATCTCACCGCGACGCCATTTAATTGTTTCCCGCCAGGCAGGCGGCTGGACACTTGGGGCCTTCGTTCGAGAGATTAACGATTGGCGGCTGATCGGATTTGTCCACCATCTCGCTGGAGTTCGCGGCATTGAGATTTTTGGCTATTCACACATGATGGCAGTTGATCCTGCATATCAGAACAAGGGCGTGGGGGCGCGACTAAAATGGAGCCAGCGCGAACGCGCGATTCAGGAAGGACGAAGTTTCATTAGATGGACCTGGGATCCGATGCAAGCTCGCAATGCCTACTTCAATCTAAACCGGCTTGGCGTGACGGTCTCGAGCTATGCGGAAAACTTTTACGGAACGGATTATGTAACGAGCCCGGCTCTGACCGGCGCCGAACCGGCGGGAATCGATAGCGATCGTTTGTTCGCTCACTGGCAGCTTCAATCGCGCCGGGTGACGAATTTGGCGAATGGGGCTGTTGCCGCCGGTGTCACTGTGCCGGCCAAGCCGGAAGCCATGATTGACATTCCGGCCAACTGGACGAAACTATGCAAAGAGAATCCTGATCAGGCAAAACAAGAACAGGTGCGGGTGCGTCTTCGGTTTCAAAGAGCGTTTTCTTCCGGATTGATAGCAGCGGCATTCGAGCGTTCGGTAGAACACCCTCGCTACCTGCTTTATCAATCGCAGGAGTTGAGTAGAAACGGAATCGTTTAGAGAAAGTACTTGTGCCGGCCGCTGAGGCCGATCCCGTCCGTAAAGTGAACCCATTCTTGGCGTTCGTTTGCGCTTACTTTGGTTTCTTTGCGCTAAACTAAAAACCGTAAAGATTCCCGACGCGTTCGCGAAGGGCGCAAAGAGTTGGTCCTCACGCAGGCAGCCCGATGGAGTTATAGTTTAGGAGCCGCACTTTTGTTTCCAGCTCCCGGCTAATTGTAATCATGACCTTCGCTCGTTTTGATCGATACGTTGACCGGCATGCACGTAATTTTGCCGAGAGGCTGCAGACCCTTTGTCGCATGCCTTCGGTGGCCGCGCGCGGCACGGGCATGCGGGCGATCGCTGAGACAGTCGAACAAATGATGCAGCGAGTTGGCATTGGCACGCGCACCTTTCGCATCGGCGCCGGTTATCCAATTATCTATGGCGAGTGTGGCGGCGGTTCGCAGAGCTTCGTCATCTATGGTCACTACGACGTGCAACCGGTGGGACACTTAGCCGAATGGTCTGTGGGGCCATTTGCGGCGACGATTATCGATGGCAAGCTCTATGCTCGCGGTGCGGCGAATAGCAAAGGCGATCTGGCTGCACGATTGGCCGCAGTCGAAGCTTATCAAAAAACGTTTGGCAAACTGCCTGTGTCGTTACGATTCCTGATCGACGGCGAAGATGGATTGGGCAGTCCAAGTCTCTATCGTTTCGCCACAGAGAATCCCGAGATGCTGGCCGCCCAGGGTTGTATCTGGGACGAGGGCTACAAAGACACGAAGGAGCGGCCCGTCATTAGTCTTGGTTTCAAGGGCATCCAATTCCTGGAGCTGAGAGCGCACGGCGCGCGCACCGACCTTCATTCCAAGTGGGGTGCGATCGTGCCTAATCCGGCCTGGCGGTTAGTGCAAGCTCTGGCCACAATCACTTCACCGAAAGGCGTGATCACTATCGATGGTTTTTCCTCATGCATTGCGCCGGTTAGTGATGAGGACGCCGAAGCGCTCAAAGCGATAGAGCTTGATGAAGTCGGCTTGAAACGCGAATTCCGCATTGGTGGCTGGGTGCGTTCGATGAAAGGCCAGGCGCTCGTGAAGGAACACATCTTCGGTCCGACCTGTACGATCTGTGGAATTCAAACCGGCCACACCGAAGCAGGAATAAAGACAGTGCTTCCCAGCACGGCGATGGCTCGTCTCGACTTCCGCCTGGTACCAGATCTGACTCCCGAACTCGTCCTCCAGCTACTCAGAGAGCATCTCGACGTGCGTGGCTTCAAGGACATTGAGATTATTGAGCTCGGCAGTGCTCCGCTGGCGAAGTCGTCGGCCAGTTCCTCAGTTGCTCGCGCGGTGATTGGCTCCGCCGCGGAGGTTTATGGTGTTTCTCCGCTTGTTTATCCGATGGATCCTTCGAGTGGACCGGTAGGCGCCGTTTGCGGAGTCTCTTCGCCGCCCACACCCGTTGCGTCTTTCGGCATCAGCTACTCCGGATCCAACCCTCACGGGCCGGATGAGAATATTCGCGTCGACGATTTTCTGCAAAGCATTAAGTTTATCGGACGGGTAATACACAAACTCGGCGAAACTAAAACCAGGACTAGCGGAATCACAAGAGTTAGTGGAATCCGGGAGGGGCGGACTACGATTTCGCGCGGCTGAGTTTCGCTATGATAATTGTTTGGAAGCGGGACTTTCACGCCCAAATTCACCTTCGTTTTGAAATGGCACTTGTGCCGCCGACTCGGCGGGAACAAATCCTCGCAATGAAACCTCGATTCCGAACCGGGGGACAAGTCCCCTTTCTAAACGTATTCCATTGCATGGAGGAATAGTTGGTTGGCCAAAGCCTTATCAGTTGCACAGCAAATCGAGAAACTGCGGGAAGAGATTCGGCGACACGAAGATCTCTATTACGTACTCGACAATCCAGAAATCTCAGACGCCGAATACGACGCGCTGCTCGAAAAGCTTCAGAAACTCGAGCAACAGCATCCGGATCAGATAACACCTGATAGTCCCACCCAACGCGTTGGTGGGCGGCCGGCCGAAGGCTTTGCTGAAGTCGTGCACCGCCGCCCAATGCTCTCGCTCGACAACAGTTACAACATAGATGAGTTGCATGCCTTTGATCAGCGCTGCCGCCGGTTAGCTGATGGACGCGCGTTCGAATACGTCGCCGAGCTGAAGATAGATGGTTTGTCTCTGGCTCTTCATTACGAGAATCAAATCCTCATACGCGGCGTCACGCGCGGTGACGGGCGTATCGGCGAGGATGTAACTCTTAATGCGCGAACTATTCGCAGCATCCCACTTAAGTTGCGCGGAAGAACTTCTGAGATTTCAAATCTTGAAGTGCGCGGGGAAGCTTTCATACCACGAAAGGTATTTGAACGAATCAATGCCGAACGCGAAGAACAGGACGAGCCGCGCTTCGCAAATCCCCGCAACGCCGCAGCCGGAACTATCAGGCAGCTCGATCCGAAAATCGTCCATCGCCGCAAGCTCGAGATGTTTGCCTATGACCTGCTGGCCGGAGAACGAAAGCCTTTTGTGACGCATTGGGACGCCCTTAACTGGCTTGAGACTGCCGGGTTCAAAGTCAGTCCCGAGCGAAAGCTTTGCGGCTCGATTGACGAGGTGATCGATTTCGCCGGCAAGGTCGAAGGCCGGCGAGACGAGCTGGACTACGAAATCGATGGGCTGGTCGTCAAAGTAAACTCGACCGCGTTGCAGGATGAATTTGGCACGACGAACAAAGCGCCGCGCTGGGCCATCGCTTACAAATATGCGGCGCGACAGGCCACGACGCGTGTGCTTTCAATCGTAGTGCAGGTAGGCAGGACCGGAGCCCTGACCCCGGTTGCCAACCTGGAGCCTGTGACTCTGGCCGGCACAACCGTCTCCCGTGCCACTTTGCACAACCCCGACGAGGTAAAGCGTTTGGGAGTTCGCATTGGCGATTGGGTGCTGATTGAAAAGGGCGGCGATGTCATTCCCAAGGTGCTCAAGGTTATTGAGTCGAAACGCACGGGAGAGGAGAAGCCGTTTCGGATGCCGAAGAAGTGTCCCGTGTGTGGCGGTGAGATTTCTAAACCTGAAGGCGAAGTCGTCTCCCGCTGCGTGGCTGCCGACTGTCCGGCACAGCTCGAGGGTCGCCTGCTGCACTTCGCTTCGCGGCGCGCTATGCGCATCGAGGGTTTGGGCGAGTCGCTTGTGCATCAGTTTGTCGAAAGCGGAAAGGTTCGAGACGCCGGCGACCTCTACAGTCTGACCCTCGACGATATCGCCAGCCTCGAACGCATGGCGAAAAAGTCTGCGTCAAACCTGTTGGCACAGATCGAGGCGAGTAAGCAGCGCGATCTTTCAAATCTTATTTACGCGCTGGGCCTGCGCCATGTCGGCGATCGCACCGCAACAACGCTCGCCCGGCAGTTTGGTTCGCTTGAAGCGCTGAGCAAAGCTACTGTCGAAGAGCTTGACGATGTTCCGGAGATCGGCCTCACGGTAGCTGAGAGCGTACGCGATTGGTTTGACGATGAAGGCAATATCGAGCTTTGCAAACGCCTGGAAGCCGCCGGCGTACGAACCAAAATGGAGAAGACCAGCGGGCCCAGCGACGAAACGTTTGCCGGCAAATTGTTTGTGCTAACCGGTACGCTTGCAACGTACAACCGGGATGAAGCACGCGCGGCGATTGAGAATCGCGGTGGTCGAGTTACCTCATCGGTGAGTAAAAAAACTGATTACGTGGTTGCAGGTGAGGAGGCAGGTTCTAAACTCGAAAAAGCGACAGAACTCGGCGTCAAGGTGATCGACGAAGCTGCGTTTAAGGAGATGTTAGCCTAGGACAGGCATTCCTGCGTGGTCCTCCTGGCGGCGGCCCTACAATTATCCGAACAACAATCCGAAGATTTTCCATATCTCATTTCACATTTCTCATTTTTTCATTTAGGTGACCCTCTACCAAAAATCTCTTCTGTTTGACACGCAGCGATGGCTGTCCCACACTGACAGGAAGTAATATCTGTCCTACTTTAGGGAGACTAATATGGCTACGGTAATAAGCAAAGACGAGAAACTCGAACTACTCTATACACTCTTTTGCGACGACGTTCGTCTCGAGGTGGGTAACAAGCTTTCATTAATGGGAGTATTTCAAAACATCATGGTGCAACAGTTGCCCGTTTCTCTGATCAAGTTTGCTGTGGTCAATCATTGGCGTGGCGAAGGCACCCATCTCTCCGAAGTTCGCGTCCTGACGCCCGATCGCCAGCATCCGGTGGTGGTCTCGCAGCCGACCAGCTTCGAGATTACGCCCGGCGGCTTTGCTGACAACATCAGTTTCTTTGTGAATGTGACCTTCCCGGCGGCAGGACAGTATTGGGTGCAGACACTGGTCGACTCAAATCTGTTCGATGAGCAGCAACTGACCGTCTCCGATGGGCGTGAGCCGCAAGCGGACGATTCTTCACAGGCGGTTAACTAGCCAACCAGTTTCGAGTTTCGGGTTCCGAGTTTCGAGTTAATTCCTACGACCGTTTCCGGATTCGAACTCAAAACTCGGAACTCGAAACAAAAGTATTAGCCAACAGACACGAATGCTTGTCTTATAGTCTTAATACTCAATCCCGTAGAGCTTAATCTTGGAATTAAGAGTGGTGGGTTTGATGCGTAGCAGCTTCGCGGCCCGGGCTTGATGTCCGCCTGTTTGGTCAAGCGCCAGCCTGATCAGTCCGGTCTCAAATCGCTCGACCTCGCTATAGAAATCAATACCTTCGGAAAGACTCAAGGAGCGCAGCCGGTTGGATTCGTCTGTGAAAGCCTTGTCCCTGGCGAGCGTTTCGGTCTCTCGCAGTAGCGTGTCCGCGATTTCAAGCAGGCGCTGCAAGCGGTTTCGAGGTGGTCGTTTAGCTACCTTTAGTGGCGGCGGCACGGCGGTAAGTGATTCCTGCGAGCGGTGGTTGTAACCGTCCAGGGAGTCTTTGCCCGGATCGGTTGCCGGTTCCGTGGCGTTAGCTCGTTCAGCCCTCATTTGGAACCCCCTTTTTCTTACTTCAGACCTGGTTTTCTGGTAGGACAACACCCTGTGCGATGTTCGGGATGCCAGGTGCTTAGCGACTCTTCTTATACGCCCCACGCGGGCGCTGGTTCCAAAATTAGATAAAGAAAAAGCGAGCTCCTTAATCGGAGCTCGCTTTAGTCATAAGCTGGTGCGGATGAGAGGACTTGAACCTCCACGATGTCACCATCACAGGCTTCTGAGACCTGCGCGTCTGCCAGTTCCGCCACATCCGCATGTGTAAATTCATTATGCGAATGGGCTCAGACAGTGTCAAGAAGCATGATGTCAGCCGCGGGTTCCGTTTGCCGTCCGGAGCACAACTTGTAAAACTGGGCTACTACCTGATGTTAGGTCGTCTCTCAGTTTCGGCTGCAGCCTCGGACTTGTCTTTCGGCCTCGGCAAGTGACGCGTTAACGATTATCGATCACGCGTCGCCCAACTCGTCGTGCGCGATTTCGCCGCAATACGAGATCATTGTCGTCGAAATTACGATTGCGTCTCACGCGCCGGCCCAGGATACCACTAACTCTGCTACCGCTTGGTCCGCGACCGTCCCAACGTCCTTCGCTGGCGTCGTGGCAGTTTCTGAACTTTGCGCATTTCCTGTCGTGCTTAGACAACCTTGTCGTGCGAGTAGGCCAACCGATATTTCCGATATTTCCAATATTGCCTCTTCCGTGGCCCCTGCCGCGACCCTGCCCCAATGCGGTTGCCGGGATGGCCATCGCTAACAGCAAACCCATCACGACGATCCCAAAAAAGTTTTGCCGGTTCTTCAAATGCTTCATGTAATAGTTCCTCCCTATTTAACCCTTCCAAGCTAACTTCACTTATTTGTCTCTGCAAAAAGCCAGTATACGCTGGGGGTCGCTGGATTTGGCAACAATCGTCGTGCCATATGAAGCAAACCGACGAAGGTAGGAACATCAGCGCCATTGGGGCTCCGCCGCAGTGCCATAGCAGGGACCCGAAGGCCTATCGTATGGCCCGATATGCTGGGATTAACCAGTGCAGGGCCGGATTTGATCTGGTAAGGTAATGAAAGAAAGAGTCGAGACGGTAAATCTTACACTTTCATTTCGATTGCGTTGCCTCTGGTTTGCTTGGGAAATGGCAGAAAAACCATTCGCACTTCAACTGCTAAGCGAACGGTTCGCGGACGTTTGCAAACGCATCGAAACAGCCGCGCGGGGCCGCAATCGCTCGCCTGAAGACATAACCCTGATTGCAATTAGCAAAACTCATCCGACCGAAACACTGCGCGCGGCTATCGGCGCGGGGATAACCGACCTTGGCGAAAACCGGGTGCAGGAAGCAGAAGGAAAGATAAACGAACTGGGTCGTAGCGCCGCGCGTTGGCATCTGGTGGGTCACCTTCAAGCAAACAAAGCGCGCCGTGCTGTCAGCCTTTTCGATATGATCCACTCCCTTGACTCTATAGCCTTGGCCGAGCGCCTGGATCGTCTGTGTGCAGCAGAGGGAAGAGCAGAGCTTCCGGTGTTGATTCAGATTGATCTGGGTGGGGAAGAGACCAAAACAGGAATTGATCCGCGCCAGCTGCCGGGATTGTTGGAAGCGCTTCACGATTGTCCCAGGCTTCGCCTGGTTGGACTGATGACTCTGCCGCCCTATTTTGAGAACCCCGACTGTGCGCGTCCTCATTTCAAAACACTGCGGGAGTTGCGCGATGAACTGCAAGTCCAGGGTCGTTTTGGCGAAAATCAGGGCGAGCTTTCGATGGGCATGAGCCATGATTTTGAGATTGCAATCGAAGAAGGAGCGACAATGGTACGCGTGGGCACTGCTATATTTGGTGAACGCAGTTAGGATGTGTGCATGAGGTCTGACTTGATGCCTCTACGCGGCGTGGCGGGTTGTTACAGAACCGGAAGCGGTAGCGACCGGATCCAAGCACTCCACTCTGTCGTACGGGTTGTCGTCGGAGAAGATCTATTTTCCTCGAGGCCTCTACGTAGCTTGGCGAGTCGTTACAGAACCGGAAGCGGTAGCGACCGGATCCAAGCATTCCACTCTGTCGTACGGGTTTTTTGGCTGGCGAAATTGTCGATCGCAGGTTGAGTGTAGGATCCGGTCGCTACCGCTCACGGTTCTGTAACGAGCGATTCCACGCAACAGCTGGCCTAAGTCCCGGGTAATGCAATTTACACCCAGATTGAAGAACTAAATCGATCTGTAGTTTTCTCGAAACAAATTATGATTATCCTTGGTAGAGTTTACTGGTTCATTAATTGGGCGGTGATCGCCGTCATTGTTGCCATCGTCGTCTTGGTGTTGCTGCGGTTGATTGCTAATAAAGCTGACTTAAACCCTTTTAGTCGGATTTCACTGACGATCCGTCGTCTAACAGATCCTCTTATTGGACCGGTGCGACGGGCACTGATGGGCTTTGGCGTGGATCCTAAATATGCGCCGCTCGTCGCCATCCTGATAACAATTCTGTTGGGATGGTTTTCGCTGCAGCTGGTCTTAAGCATTGCCAATACTCTGGCCGGAGTTTTGCTTAGTCTTAGCAAACACGCGGCGGTTCCGGTTATCGGTTATGCGCTTTACGGGCTGATCGGCTTTTACAGCCTGCTAATTTTTATACGCATAGTCTTTTCCTGGGTAATGGTGAGCTATTCCAATCGCGTGATGCGTTTCCTCTTAAATGCCACCGAACCAATACTCGCGCCACTGCGCCGCATAGTCCCGCTGGTCGGAACCTTTGATATCTCGCCCATAGTTGCCTTTATTATTTTGTGGCTATTCCAGAATGCTATTGCGGGAACGCTGTTGCGTGGCTGGCCGATCGTATTTTTCGCGTAACGGCCCAATGAGTTGGAAACGTCAGCGGATCAATTGATTTACCGCTTCTGGTTCTGATAAGTCGATGATCAGCTACTCCGCAAAAAACGGAATACTGACCTTCCAGGTGC
>DASXQM010000196.1:0-6213 GCA_036507195.1 Pyrinomonadaceae bacterium
TCATCGGTGTCGACCTCGACAATGGTGCGGACAAAGCGCCCCCAATGGCAACCATTGGCATGACGCAGCGGGGCCTCTAAGGGGACGGTTACGGTGGTTGGTCGGATGTCAGTGATTTTCATTGGAATTGGGTCTTAGGTCTTGGGTCTTGAGTGTTCGAGCCCAAAGGGAACAAAGACCGAAGTCCCAAGACCCAAGACCAAAGCTTCTCACTGAATAATCTTGTTCTGCCGTAAGAACGTCCAGATAGTCTCATAACTTCTTACGTAATCAGTCTGCGGAAAACCACCATGTCCACCGTCTTTAATTGTGAGCAACTGATTCGGCACTTTCGCTTTTTCGAGTGCTTCGTGCAAGCGCAAGGATTGGGTGTAAGGCACGACGTCGTCCTTGTCACCGTGGATCGACAGAATAGGCGGCAAGCCTGAACGTACATAGGTCAAAGGTGAGACGCGGCGGCCGATCTCTTCTGCGTTCGGCTGACTGCCCATCCACATTACAGCATAGTTTTTCAAGTTGCTGCCTTTGATCAAGTCGTTGACGTCGGCAATGCCATACCAGTTAATGATTGCAGCGACGCTCAGCTTTTCCTCGCCGTAGCATTGGTTGTCGAGCCCAGTGCCCGCGGGCAGCATGCCCGTAATCAAGGAAAGATGACCGCCGGCCGAATGGCCCGTCAACACAATCTTGCTGGTATCGAAGTGCCATTGTGCGGCGTTGCGGTAAACCCACCGGAGCGCACAGCGTGTGTCTTCCACTGCAGCGGGCGCCAACGAATTGCCGGCCATACGATACTCGACATTGACGACTGTCCAACCCTTTTCGAGAAAGGGCAGAAACTGCAACACACTTCCCTCTTTAGTACCGAAGATCCAGCCGCCGCCATGGAAGTAAACCAGCGTTGGAGTCGGCGTCTTTACGTCATGCTGATACCAGACATCGAGTTTAAGTAAACCGTTATTGGCGCCTTGATAGACTATGTCCGGCTGAACCCAGTAGCGGCTGCCTACGTCAGTAGCCCACATGGAAGATGACTGGTCTTGCGCCTGGCTTGCGACGAAGGAACAAAGAATAATTGGAACTGAGAAGCACAGGTTTCGCAAAAAATTAAAAGCCATTATGCGCTTGCAAGGCGTCAATTTGGTTTCCTCTATCGTGGCCGTGTAAGACATGATGCTGATCCTATGGGTCGCGGCGCAGTCCCGAAATGTGAACCCGAATAAATCTCGGACGGTATGCATCGGCGTATATCAAATCTCCGCTGTTAGAAGCGTTGAGATTGTAAGAGATGAGAAGATCACCCTTGTTGGTGAACTGCGAGTGGGCATGGGGATTGTATGTGAGCAGTGGGCCCGAGAGCGACTGCGTTGGAGTCATGCCGGGCACCCGCCTGGCCCCGGTCTCCGGGGTAGAGTAAACGATCTGTTTGGCAGAAAACGGCCCCTGTGGACTACAGGCCGAATACAATACGATATCTTTCCAGGCGCCATAAGGCGCCTTCGTGTCCTGCGCGACAAGTAGATAAGTAGTGCCCGCGCCGCTTCGAACCTTCTTAACGCTATATTCATCACTGATCGAATCGCCGGAGTTAAGCGGGTCTCCAGGGGCGCCTATGATCGGTGCGGCACTCGTTAACCCCACCACCCATTGATTCCCGTTCCAGACGGACCAGTTATTTGTGTCTGCAATATTGTCCTGCCCAAGACCCGGATTGGTGCGGGCAATGAACGGGAGCTTGCCGTTCGGGTTGTTACCCTGCATGCCGTAGATATAAAGAGAGGAAGCACCAAATCCGCCATCAAGCCACATCGCTGAACCCCACGATATGACATTGTTAGTCGGCACGTTGGTTAGCGGCTTGATCGCCTCAATGGTAAGGTTCGGCAGAGATAGTTGAGCAATTGCGCTCCCGTAGTATACCCAACCTCCATCGAACTCCATCAGGAACGTCCAGACCTTTTTCGTGCCGGAGGCGTCGACTTGAACAACAACCGAATCTCCCATCCAGTAAAAATGGCCGGTGACTAGAGCAAGCGGTGGGACAAAGTACGAAGTCGAGTACCCGGTAACATCCGGTGGTCCAGCTAGCGTGGTGAGAGTACCCGTCAGGCCGTTTCTAATCACAACACTATTGTGCGCCCGATACAGGCTAGTCGGGGGGTTGCATAAAGGAGCACCGCAATTTACGGCGCGTGTGCGCAGGCCGTTCGCATCTGTGGAGACCGTTCCGTCCCCGCTAACTGTTGGCGATTCACCGATATAGGAGTCAGAAAAGAAAAAAGCGGAATCCCCGTTCGGAAGTATTATCGAGTAAGTGCTGTCCGCGCCAGTCCATCCGGGGCCTCCGCCAGGCTCGTCGCCTGTTCCCGGCCCATTCTGTGTCCATACCGCATCGAAAACAGCGTCTGGAGTTCCCGCGCTGGCATTGACCGTACACGTTTGTGCCGACACGGACGATGGGTTGCCGTACACTAGAGACATCGCAACGAGTAACGCCCCGGCCATCCTTTCCAGGAAACTCGCGCCGGTTCGACGATGTGGCATCAATGAGTCTGTGGACAATAAAACCAGCAGGCAGTTTGGATCTGACGCTCTTTCCATATCTCCTCCCATCAACTAGTGAAGTCCAGGGCTTCAGTGAGCCCGAATCTGACAATTTGGGGGAATAGAGACGCTTGAGAAAGTCTTAAAACCTAACGGATGCTTCACGCCGGGCGCACGCCTGATGCTGAAGCAATGTAGTCCCGTCCCTGATAGCGTAGACCATGCAACTCAGCCCGTGCGTCAAATGGTCCAAAGTCCGGCCGCGCCTCGATCTTGCCGAATAATCCTGCCTGTATGCCGAACAGAGATTCAAGGATCGGCTCGAGATAGGCACAACCTGACACGCAGGCCCAGTCGTTAATGTATGGTTGATCCGAGGGTGCCTTGCGGGCTCCACCACCGGCTTCCGCTGCAACAGCAGTTTCTGCAAAGTGCGCTTGGGCGATCGGTCCCTGTCTGGCCGTCTCTGCTAACCCTTTGATCCATTTGAAAGCGACATCTCCTTCGCCAGCCACATACAACGCACTTAACGCCAGCGCGGGCCACGCCGTGTATGCTCCAGTCCACTGGTGGTCAGGTCGAATGCTGAAGGTAACATCCAAATCTTTGGTGGAGAGCGCGCGCATCCAGACAGGTGTCTGCAGTTCCTGGCGGAAGAAGCGCACCATCTCGGCTTTTGTCTGTTTGCTCAAGGTGTCGCCGATGGTGATCAGCACTGTCCCAAAGTCATAACAATGGCGCACTTCATTCATGCTTCCATCCGGCAAGCGACAATGCCAGATACCTTTTCCGGGAACATAAAGTTCCAGCACCCGACGACTCAACTGCTGGGCTTCGGAGCGCATGGATTCCGCTTTCGCAACTGCGCCGCGATGTTCGAGCAGTTCGGCGACGAAACGTAAGTTATAAACGTTTGCAGCGTTCAATCCGGCGACCTCATGGACATAACTGCTAACGGCTTCGAGCAGATTCGAAACGCCACCATAGTCCGCCAGACCATGCTTGTTCGTATCCAGCTTGCGCCAATGTTCGGCGTAAGTCACCAGACGATCAATCACCTTCTGGCCGCCAACTTCTTTGTCTAGCCAGCCTTGATCGCCGGTCCAGCGCAAATACTCACGGGCCATGCGGCACATTGCAAAGTCATTGACCGAATACCACGGGCCGACGCCTGAACCAGTCAGATACTCGGTGCCGAAATGCTGATAGATATCAAGCTGCATCCAGGTCTCGATCATGCGCCGCAGAATAAGCGGATCGAGCATAGCCAAAAGCATCGCGCTCAAACTAATGTCCCAGAGAAACGTCGTGGTCTCCCAATAGCGCGGCGCTAGTGTGACGTAGGTCGTGCCGTAGACTGAGTGGGGAGTCGTGCGCTTAAAAAAAAGCGCGCTCATCACCGCCGAGTGGTAAAGACGGCGCACCGCCTCATCACTCGTGACGAGCGTGGGTAAATAACCGGAGAATCGATCGTTGCCTGGCGTAAAAGCAGCTCTCAGCTCTGCGTTCCACTCATCACGAACTTCGGCAGCCGCTGCTTCGAAGTTAACCACTAGCGCATCGTAGTGGCGTCGCGCCTCATCGGCATTTCCTGCCAACGCGTTGACAAAGGTGATCGTGCGTTCTTCGCCTGGAGCGAGATCGAAACGATAAATGAGCCAGGATGGAAGGACTTCGTCGACATGCGGCCAGGCGCCTTGAAGCGAGTAAGCCTCTGTGCGAGCAGATTTGCACATGACCGCACCGCGATCCCGATCGACGATACGCGCGTTGTCGAACTCCCCTGGCGAATAGGCCGCGTTCCACGGCGTTACGCTCTTGGTTACTCCGCCATTCAGTGCGAGTTTGATCTCAGTCTTGCGCCGCGCCTTCTGCATGTTCGCTACCTTCAGAGAAACCGCGACAGACATCTGCTTAAACGGCACGATCGTTACGCTAGAGAGCTCGAGGCCACGGTATCGAGCCTTACGCTCGACTCTGTCGGGTTGCCAAACGAACTCAATCATCTCCTTGGTCGCAGCGAAGTATTCACCGTCAACGTAGAGGACGCCTGTTAACAATTCGCCGCCGGAGCCGAGTGCTGCAGTGTTCATCTCGCCCTGAGCGAATGGTGGAAACGCGATGCTCCGCACGCCGGTCACATCCATTGCTGCCTGCGCGCAGCCCCACTGGTTGGTCAAGCCGGGTGGATTAAACAAGTCCCCGAAACGGTGCGGCATCGTCACACTGCGCATTGACTCCACCGTCGGGATATCAGCCGCGACAGGAGCCTTAACCGCGCCGCGTTGCGTGCGTTGCGCTGCGCCAGGTTGACTGGGATCACTTGCGCCCCAAGTCAACTCCGGCACAATGGCCGGCGCCACGAGCCCCGCCGTCGCAATCTTCAGGAAATCTCTCCGCTTCTGGTCGCTCATTTTGTACTTACCCCTCAGCATAGTCCCAGGGTTGCAGCAACCCTGGGCTGGAATTAGCCAACGCTTTCAGCGTAATTGGCTGCTCTTTGCGTTCCAGCTATCTAAATTCCAGGTTCAATCTCTATGCGCAGGGTGACTGTTTCGTATGGCTTTAGTTTGACTATCAGCGGCGACAACGTCGTGACATTTTCCAGCACGCGATCCTCTGTCAAGTTGAGCAATGCCGCAGAACGCACTTTCACCGGCGTTGCAACCTGCAATGTTGTCGCGCGCCCGGCGAACTCTTGCAGGCGAATGACGAAACCCTGATTCGCTCTCGGGCTTAAAGGATTGGCGCTTACATCGCCATGAACGGTTGTATCAGCAAGCTGCTTCACCGTTACGATTTCTACGTTCGCCTGATTGACCCCAAAGTAGCTGCGCTCTAAAGCGGCGGGTGGGTCAGCAACGTACATCGCGCGCAATGGCATATTGAATGCCGCACCCAGGCGCCACGCTATCACGTCGTCAAATTTTCCCTTTGTCGCAGTTAGCGCGTAATCAAAGATGTAGCGCTGGCCTAATCCTGGTTCGACAGTCATTACATTTGTCACGCCCAGATCATGTGTATCTGCCTGGTTCCCGCGACGAAACGCACGGGAGTAAAGAGTTGCTTCCCGCAGCGGCCACTTCCCTGTAAACATTGCCGGCAATTCAGCCGGCGCACCCTTAACGGAGGCCCGTGCTTTTACATAACTCGGGAAGACGAAGTGAAATGCCTGACGGTGAGCGAGCATGACGGAAGCCCTGCCGTCGCTCATGCTGATCAGGTGTTGAGTTGTTACCGAGTCTCGTCGCGCGCCAGGCAGGTAGTCATCCGGCAATCTATCAAACCACTTTTGCCCTCCCCGGAGGACTTTTAGGTCTTGTACTCCCAAAGCGAATGGAAAAGCGAAATAGTAGGAGTCGTGCCAACTCTTTCCACCCGCAAAAGGCAATTTGCCGCTGTCAATCTCATTATGGAGTTCAACACGGTCCAGATCGTCGTAAATTGTAATTGTAGTGAGCGGAAAGGCCGATCGTTCGCGGGTGATTGTCACGCGCGTCAGGCGCACGCCGCGTTTGATCTTGACCGCCGGTGGAATGGGTGACGCGATAGCAGATGGTTCCTGTCCTTCAACTCGAAGCAGTTGATTGAACGGCAGCTCTCCCTTGTCGTTGACAATCTCCTGCCCACTAGCGAGCGCAATGATGCTTTGGACACTTCCGTCTGGAT
>DASXQM010000197.1:0-7079 GCA_036507195.1 Pyrinomonadaceae bacterium
CGAAGTCATGCGGATGTTATTCACGACCTCGGAGTGTTTCCGTATCCATTCGAGAGAGATCAGTTTGATGAAGTGATCTGCCGTCATGTGATCGAGCATGTGCCGGATGTAATTGGATTGGTAACGGAGCTTCATCGCATCACCAAACCAGGTGGTCGATTGAAGATTGTCACACCACACTATTCAAATCCGGATTGGGCCACGGATCCGACTCATCGCAATCACTTCAATAGCTACTCCTTCAACTGCTTTGTTCCCTCGCGAACACCGTTTCCGTTTTACACGGAAGCCGAACTCAAACCCATCACAACTCATGTCAGTCTCGCAAATCTCTGGCGAATGTTAGGATTGGAGTTCTTTGTAAATCTCGACCAGCGTTGGCCGACGTTTCGCTTCCTGCGAAAGTTCTGGGAGTTCTATCTATCGAATATTTGTCGAGGCAAAGAGCTATTCTTCGAGCTGGAAGTGATTAAGGATTGACCTTTTCCTCCGAACGACAGCTCTGTTTGGCAAGAGCAGATTATCTTACGTTCCAAGAAATATTGAAGTTCACAGTTCTAAACAAATATTCAAAAATCTGGACGCGAGCGCGCGGTTTCTATTATATTGGCTCCTCAACTTCCGGCGGTTAAAAGGGCTTTACGCGTCTTGGTTGGCGGAGTCCTAGCGGCACCTCTCTTGCCTAGAGCAAGTACAAACGAAAAGCGATATAGCGTAAGCCGCAGGGTTTCCATAGCCCTTCAAGATTAAAAATCGGTTTTAGTCCACCTTCTCAGCGAGTTCCCATGCCGAGATAATGCGGGAAACAGGCTTCCTGAACGGATTTTTCAGAGTCAATCATGGAGGACAAAATGAAGAGACTAGTTTTATTCGCGAGCACCGTTCTCATCTCCCTAGTCTGCGTCGCCGCAGTTTCGGCGCAGGTCACGAACACTGGCTCGATATCGGGCTCTGTCACAGATCCGTCTGGCGCGGTGGTCGCTAATGCGGCTGTCACCGCGAAAAACGCGGAGACAGGCATCGAGAACTCAGCAACGACCTCCGAGAATGGCACGTTCACTATTCCCCGGGTTGAGCGCGGTACATACCGGATTACCGTCCAGGCCACTTCCGGGTTTAAGCGGACCGAAATAACCAATGTGACCGTGAACGTCGGCAGCCCAACTACTGTCAAGGTCACAATGGAGCTCGGTCCGCCGCAGGAAACCGTAACTATTGTTGGAGGCGGTGAGGTATTGCAAACTCAGACGGCGAACGTAGGCAGCACGATCACCGGCCGACAGATAACGGAATTGCCATTCACCTCGCGTGACGCTCTTGACCTGGTACTAACGCTACCAGGAACTCAGACGCCAGCACGGCCACGCTCGTCGACGATAAATGGACTCCCCAAGGGTGCACTGAATATTACGTTGGACGGCTTGCCCGATCAGGCTGAGGACTCAAAATCAAGTGATGGATTCTTTACCTTCGTGCGACCCCGCATCGATGCGATAGAAGAAGTGTCGCTTTCAAGTGCGGTACCAGGCGCCGAAAGTTCAGGCGATGGCGCGATCCAAATAAAATTCAGCACTAGAAGCGGTACCAGCGAATATCACGGAAGCGCTTATTGGTATCATCGCAACACTGCGCTCAATGCTAATTATTATTTTAATAACATATCCGGACAACCGCGCCAGGCGATGTTGCTTAATCAACCCGGCGGGCGCGTCGGTGGGCCAATACTGATTCCCAAACTGCTTAAGAGTCGCGATAAGGCTTTCTTCTTTGTTAACTATGAAGAATTTCGCCTGCCTGGTTCAACTGCGCGCCAACGGAATGTATTGACGCCTGACGCCCAACAAGGAATCTTCAGATATGGTAGCAATTCAGTTAACCTTTTGACTTTGGCGGCCTCCAAGGGACAAACCTCGACAATTGATCCGACCATCGCCACTAACTTGAGCGCAATTCGGGCAAGTTTGAGTCAGGGTGGATTGACGACACTGGGCGACAATCAGCAGCGCTTCACTTGGAATAGCCCGGCGGCTCAAGTTCGCAAGTTCACCACGGTTAGGTTGGACTTCAATCTCACGAGCAAACACCATTTGGATAACGTTTGGAACTATAACGTCTTTAGGTCAAGTCCGGATCAATTGAACGGTAGGGACCCGATATTTCCGGGGTTGGGGATTGGAACTGGAGGTCAGTACTCCCTTCGTTTTTCCGATTCACTCGGCTTGCGATCAACGCTTAAACCAAATCTAGTAAATGAGTTTCGGGCAGGCATCGGTACTGGTGGAACAGTGCTGTTCTTCCCCGAGACCAACGCCGGCGCGTTTGCACCATTGGGCGGTTTTGCGCCGTCGTTTACGGTTTTCGCTCCAGGGGGTAACTCGACGAGCAGTATATTTTCCGGTAGCGGTTCGTCGCGGAACAACGCACCCTCGATAGTTTTCTCCGACAACGTTTCCTACGTCCGCGGCGAGCATTCGTTGAATTTTGGCGCGGACTATGCTCAGTACAAACCGTGGAGCCAGAACCTATCCCGCGTCGTGCCGGCTATCACTTTTGGCTTGAACACCAACGACCCTGCCCAAATGAGCGGTATGTTTGCGGCTGCAAACTTTCCGGGTGCTTCGGGTACTGATATCACGAACGCTCAGAACCTGTATGCGCTCCTAACGGGTCGAGTTATTACGATTACAGCCAGCGCTTTTACGAGTGAGGATACAGGGAAATACACCTACCTCGGTGATTTTGTACAACGAGTCCGACAGCGGAGGATGGGATATTACGCCCAGGATGCCTGGCGATTTAGACCCAATTTAACAATCAATGCCGGACTGCGATGGGAAATTCAGTTTCCTTTCACAGTTTTGAACGATAATTTCACGGATGCTGGTTACGCAGGGGTGTGGGGTGTCTCGGGCGTTGGAAACCTCTTCAAACCTGGAACGCTGGCGGGAAGCGTTACTCAGTTCAATAAGTTTCCGCAAAAGACGCATGCGTTTCCAACTGACTGGAACAACCTCGGTCCAAGTTTCGGTTTTGCCTGGAGTCCAAACGCCCAGAGCGGGTTCTTGCGACACTTGATCGGAGAGTCAGGCCAGACAGTACTTCGCGGTGGCTACTCGATCGCCTTTGTCCGCGAAGGCACCGACGTCATGAACTCCATTACTGGAGGCAATCCCGGCGGTACACTTAACGCGACTCGCAGCGTGGCCCTGGGTAATCTGACAGCAGGGACACTGTTCCGCAATCGTGCGGACCTGGCGCCGCCAGCTATTCCCAGTGCGCCAGTATTCCCAATAACCCCTACGTCGATTCCTCCGTATTCGGTCAATGACTCTGTCAACGCATTCGACCCAAATCTCAGGACCGGATACGTTCAATCATGGTCGGCAGGCATCCAGCGCGAGCTGACGAGAGACACTGTTGTAGAGGTGCGTTATGTGGGTAATCGTGGGCTCAAGCTCTGGAGACAGTTTGACATCAACGAAACAAACATAACCGAAAACGGGTTCATTAATGAGTTCAAGCTGGCTCAACAAAACCTGCTACTGAACATTCAGCACGGCTGCGGTAACACATTCCGTTACTTTGGTGCTACACCCTCCGGAGCCACTGCTGCTTGCACCGGTACCTCTCCCTTGCCGACAATTGTTCGCTACTTCAGCGGTAATGTGAATCCGAATCTTGCTACTAGCTACACATCGTCGAATTTCTCCAGCACGACGTTTGTGAACCCCTTGTTCCCGAATAACGCTAATGCTCGCGGCTTCGCGCAGAGTCTCTACGGTGATGCAACACGTCGAGCTAATGCGGCAGCAGCAGGGTTGGCTTCCAATCTGTTTGTGGTCAATCCAAACCTAATAGGTGGTGGCGCATTTCTTGTCGACAACGGCGGCCACACCTGGTACGACTCTTTGCAGATTGAACTGCGCCGCCGGATGGCTCGTGGTTTGTTAATCCAGGGAAGTTACACGTTCTCAAAATCCTTGAGCAACATGTACGCAAGCAGCGGCGTCGTCTTCTTCCAACCAGGTACATTTCGCGATCAGAGCCTGGACCGGAACGTGTCTCCATGGGATCTCCGGCATGGTATCAAAGCGAATTGGATCTGGGAGCTTCCTGTTGGCAGGGGTCAGTGGTTGGCCGGTGGTGCGAGCAACTTGCTTGACAAGGTGATTGGAGGTTGGGCAATTCATGGACAGGTTCGATCTCAAAGTGGTTCCACATTCAACCTCGGCAACGTGCAGCTCGTGGGTATGACGAAAGAGGAATTACAGAAATCGGTTGAGATTCGGCAAGATCCGAGCGGCGTTGTGTTCTTCCTCTCCAACGACATCATCCTGAACACGCGGCGCGCATTTAACGTAACCGCAACTGGCTACAGCAGTCTCGGAGCTCCAACCGGCAAGTACATTGCTCCTGCCGGAAGCAATGGCTGTGTGCAAACCTTTGTTGGCCAGTGCGGGTTCCGAAACTTGGTGCTCTACGGACCAAAGTTGAATCGCGCTGACATTAGCGTTGTCAAGAAAACCAACATCTCTGAGCGAGTGAACTTTGAATTGCGGGCAGAGCTGTTGAACGCTTTCAATAACATTAACTTCAAGGTAGGTAGCCAAACTGCAGAAGCCACTAGCGTTACAAACTTTAGTGGTGCAACCTTTGGCCAGACCACTGCAGCCTATCAGGATCTTTCAACTACCAATGATGTGGGCGGGCGCATGATCCAGATAGTACTCAGGATCAACTTCTAATTACTCCGACTCAGTTCAGTCTTCGGGGAGAAGAGCGGGTCCGCTCTTCTCCCTCTTTCGTATTGCATTGAAACGTTGGAGACACAAATTCGACCCATTCGAGGTGAAAATGCGTAAAGCCTTAACAGCGTTTGTGATGGCAACGGCAATTTGCAGCAGCATAACCGCGCAAAAGGAAACAAAGCCGTGGAAAGAATGGACCCGGAAAGAAGCAGAGAAGACTCTGAATGATTCACCTTGGAGCCAAACCCAAACGGAGACAGAAAGAGCACCCGAAGAATCGACGAAAAGTTTCGGTGATACGCGCGGGAGAGAGAGCGGCATCACAAATGTAACGGCGCCCTCCATCATCAAATTTCATGTCCGATTTTTTAGCGCTCGTCCGGTTCGGCAGAGCTACGTTCGAATGCTCGAGTTAAGTGACAAGCCACCTGACGAAGCTACGTCACAAAAATTAGACGCCTGGGCCAATCTTCGGGCCGACGATCAGATCATCGTGTCGGTAGCATACGAAGGTTCCAATAGAGCCTCCATCGCCGGGCTGACTCGAGCCTTAACTAGTGCCGCAACAGACACTCTCAAAAATGTGGTCTATCTCGAACGTAAAGATGGCAAGAGAATTTATTTGACTGAGTATGTGCCACCGTCTAAGGATGTATTTGGAGCGCGCTTTAAGTTTCCGCGGACACTGGATGGCCAACCATTTCTAACATCTGACAGCGCCGTGATTCGGTTTCATGCTGAACTGCAAACAAAAGCACCTGAGACGTCAGCCAATGCAACGCCGTCGGCTGCCGCCGCCATTTCCGGATCTCATAGTGCCAAGTTTAAGATTGACGTGAAGTTTAAGGTCGCAGAGATGATCTATAACGGTGACTTGGAATACTGATCTCTGGATTGATTTGATCAGGGAGTACGGTAAGCAATGCGGAAATATTCACTTACGTGCATGTTAGTAATATTCTCATGCTCCGCGTTGCTTGCACAGAACCAAAAAAAGGGCTGGACAGAATGGACCAAAAAGGACGCGCTGAACATACTCAACAAGTCTCCATGGGGTCAAACACAGGTTGATACGGATACTTCGGAGCTCGTCTACACACCCACCACACAAGCCGGCGCCGGCGATAGTTCGAGCAGGCGAGAACAGGGAGCCACGAACCAGGCGACTAGTGTTATCTACCGGATTCGCTGGTTGTCCGCCAGACCTATTCGCGCGGCACTTGCGCGGCAGGTTGAACTCGACACTGGCACAATGAGTGAACAGTTGCGCTTTTTTGCCGAAGGACCGTCCGAAAAGCGAGTAGTGATCGCAGTCACCTTCGAGGCAAATGACCAACGTTTTGGCGCCAAAGTAATGCAGGCATTTAATAGCGCAAACATGGGGGTTCTAAAGAACACTACCTACCTCGAGCGGAAAGATGGAAAACGCATCTTTTTGCAAGAGTATGTGCCGCCTCAGCAAAACTCTCTCGGTGCAGCGATGTTCATTTTTCCGCGCACCGTCGATGAGCGTCCGCTGCTCGACGAACAAAGTGGCAGTGTCAGATTCCATTCTGAGTATGAGCAAAAGACAACCCTTGACCCGACAGTGAGCAGAGCTGGTCAAATCAGCACCACAACCCGGATCTCAGGCGTTTCCAATCAGCCAGAAAGCCCTTACAAGTTTCGTCTTGATATGAAGTTCAAAACAGCTGAGATGGTCTTAAATGGACAGCTTGAGTATTGAAAACGGAACTAATTGACCTCTAACAGATCGAAAAGTAATCCAGAATTGAGTCAGCCCTTTGAGCCGCATCGATCGACGCAGTTTTCTATCGCTGACATCGAGTTCGCTTGTATTACTGGCGAACATCCCTCGAGGGATGCTCAAGCCGCGTTGGCAGTTACCTCTGTTTGCTCACCCAAACAATGAATCCTGCTGGCTGGACGTTTGCGCTCCTTTCATAATGGAAGACGAACAGGTCGGAATTCAGTCAGAGATAGTCTTGACGTCGGATACCTTTGTCGGGCCCAAAGGATTCGAAGATGGAGTTGATGCGACCGAGTATGAACTCTATCTGTATGACGCAATGGGGCGCAGAGTTGGAACTGATGTGCAGGCAAATTGTCTTTCGGTGCCCGCAATGAAAACGACTGTGATCAAGGTTTCGGAACTCATCGGCACTCGAAAGAGTTTTTGGGGTGGGTTGACAATACGCCTGCGACCGCGTTGTCGCCAACGGATGCACGCGAGCGATCTCTTTAGTTCAGCCTTCGTGCGCTGGAAAACCAATGCCTCTTTCACCAACGTGCATGCGAACCCCGATCCTTTGCAATGGCAAGTTGCCCGAA
>DASXQM010000198.1:0-31581 GCA_036507195.1 Pyrinomonadaceae bacterium
CCTCGGGATGGGTTGCATTGCAGTTGAAGGATCGCGAATCGATGGTGCCGGCGGGAGCTACT
Organism: Pyrinomonadaceae bacterium; assembly: GCA_036507195.1. GTDB lineage: Bacteria > Acidobacteriota > Blastocatellia > Pyrinomonadales > Pyrinomonadaceae > PSRF01. The sequence goes on from DASXQM010000198.1 coordinate 63, forward strand.
TGCGCCACGCAGCCAGGCATTGGGCCGGGCACGCCCTACTTCGACGATGCTTCGGGAACTTTTCGAAAGGCCCTTGCGAAGCTCGATTTTGGTTATGTAGTCGACATTCCAGATCTACACAGTCCGCTGGAGGTGATACTGGGTGAATCGCGTCCGCGAGACACGTTGACGCTGTGGCATCTGCTGGCACGCGTCGAAGGAAACGATCGTACGCGCGTTTATGAACGCGCGGCTGCCTTGGTGCCACCTCCCGATGGCGTTACGCGCGAAGGAGTTTTGCAGCTTGATGAGCAGATGTTGGAACTTTGGAAAGAGAGACTGGAAACGACTTGGTAGGGAGACAATGAGTCGAAGCCTGCGACCCTGAGGGCAAACGCAATGAGGGAGGGCGGAATCATGAAACACTCGATCAATGACAAGCTCGACCGCAGGAGTTTTCTGAGCAGAGCGTCCGTTTTTGCGGTTACCGTGCCGGTCTTTGAGCTGGGCACGCTGGGATTGTTGGGCTGCAATCAGGCGCGGTCGCTTTCTCATTCTGTGCCGGCAGAGCAACCGGCGAATGTGCCGTGGAAGACGACGATTGTCGCGGAAGGGGAACCGGGCGAGCCGTTGATCGTAGCGGGCACGATTTACGCTCCAGATGGTCATACACCACTCGAGGGAATCAGTCTTTTCGTTTACCAAACCGATGCGACCGGTCGCTATTCGACGACAGGCGGCGACAACCGCAACACACGCATCCACGGCCTGATGCGAACCAATAGTGAGGGTCGATATGAGTTTCGAACGATTAAGCCGGCACCTTATCCAGGCCACACTAATCCAGCACATATTCATGCTTACGTTTCCGGTCCCGGCTACCCTGAATACTGGATCGATTCGTACCTGTTCGAAGGCGATCCTTTCATAACTGGGGAGATGCGTCAGAAACTTAATGCCAAGGGAAATTTCTCTTCGATTCTCAAGCTAACTCGCGATGATGATGGAGTTTTAAGAGGAGTACGCGACATAATCGTCGAGCAGTGCTTAAAGAATTGTAGTGGGCATTAGGACGGTGTTTAGAAGAAAGGCTTTTGCGGATGCTAAGTGATGATAACGCGGGAGAAGTCAGCGAATATGAAGAGCAAATTATTCCGAATCATGCGCTGGATGGTAATAGTTGGCGTATGTTGCTTTGTCGTTTCGCAGTTTTTTGGTCCGGCAAAGACTAATCCCGCTACGGACACGTCGCAGGCCATTGAGTCTCGTTTGCAGCTAACCCCGCAGGTGACTGCGATTCTGGATCGCTCTTGTAACGATTGCCATTCAAACAAGACCCGTTGGCCCTGGTACTCAAATGTTGCGCCAGTGTCGTGGTTTGTAATCAATCACGTGGATGAAGGTCGCCAGAATCTGAACTTTTCGGAATGGGGGCGGTATACCCAACGCGATACTGAAGGGCTACTTAAGCAAATCTGCCAGGAAGTGAAGTCGGGAGGTATGCCGCTCAGTAGTTATACGCCGTTGCATCCCGGTTCAAAACTATCGTCCGAAGACGTGAAGATTCTTTGCGACTGGGCCAGCGCCCAACACGCGCGGATTGCCACGCTATAGCAAGTATTTGCCGCGGATTTTACGCGGATAAACGCAGATCTAATCTGATCTGATCAGATTAAGCGCACTCAGAAGGTCATTTCTGCAACTCCTTCCTAATGCTTAATCTGATCCGCGCTCATCCGCGTAAATCCGCTGCCAGTAGTCTTAGGTAGGGCTAGATTCCAACCAGGTGGCGCGTGTCGTTGATAACTAGCACGCGCACAAAGCCGTCGTCGCGCAGCTCAAAACGCGCGATACCGCAGTTTGCAGTTGCGATCCAAACAGGCTTGAGCTCGGGCGCATCAAGTGCGCCCATCAGATGGAGGATCAGAATGCAGATGGTGCCGGTATGAGCGAAGAGGGCAATGCGCCCGCCCTTGTGTTGCTCGATAACTTCGTCGAGTTTTCGTGAGGCGCGATCGAGTGTCTGCCGGTAACTCTCCCCACCCAGCAACACATGTTCGAAATCACGCCGGAGCAACGCCTGATACTGTTCCGGATGTTGTTCAGCGGCTTCTTCAAAAGTTAAGCCTTCCATCACGCCTACGCTGCGCTCGCGCAGCGCTTCGGTGTTTTCAAGGGGAGCACCGGTTAGCCTGGCTAGTGGGGTTGCGGTTTCAATCGCCCGCGGAAGATCACTGGAATAGATCGCATCAAGCTTTTCCGGCGCGAGCGCTCTGGCGGTAGCTTCTGCTTGTCTTCGCCCGCGCGGCGAGAGCGGCGTGTCAGTGTGTCCCCCGAAACGCCCTTCGGCGTTTCCCTGCGATTGGCCGTGCCGGATGATAACGACATGGGTAGTCAAAGACATAGTTTCTAGTTTCGAGTTCCGGGTTTCGAGTTTCAGACTCATTTTAACTCGAAACTCGAAACCCGGAACTCGAAACTACTCTGAAGCACAACTCGGAAGGAAACGGTTTAGGCGGCAACCGCCTCATTCTTTAGTTTCTCTGCCTGATCGTGGGTGATGAGCGCCTGGATGATTTCGTCGAGGTTGCCTTCCATCACCAGATCCAACTGGTGAATGGTGAGGCCGATGCGATGGTCGGTGACGCGATTCTCTTTGAAGTTATAAGTGCGGATCTTTTCCGAGCGGTCACCTGAGCCAACCATTGAACGACGCTCGCTGGCACCCGCGTCATGTTGCTTCTGTTCCTCAAGTTCCTGCAAACGGGCGCGCAAGACGCGCATCGCTTTTTCGCGATTTTTAATCTGCGATTTTTCGTCCTGCATGGAAACAACTAAATTCGTCGGCAGGTGGGTGATGCGCACCGCGGAGTAAGTCGTATTAACCGACTGCCCGCCAGGTCCCGAAGAACAGAAGGTATCTATGCGCAGATCTTTGGGATCGATCTTCACATCAACTTCTTCCGCTTCAGGCAGGACCGCTACCGTAATGGCGGACGTGTGAATTCGTCCGCTCGCTTCGGTCTGAGGTACGCGCTGCACGCGATGAACGCCGGATTCGTGCTTCATCCTGGAATAAACCTTATCGCCCTCGATCAAGACGATGGCTTCCTTAAAGCCGCCGATTCCTGACTCCGATGAATCGAGCACTTCAAAGCGCCAGCGTTGCCGTTCGGCATAGCGGGCATACATCCTCAACATTTCGGCAGCGAACAGAGTCGCTTCGTCGCCGCCAGTGCCGGCGCGAATCTCCACAATCACATTTTTTTCATCATTGGGATCCGATGGGACAAGCAGTACCTTCAACTCGGTGTCGGTAGCCTCGAGCTTCTTCTGCAGCGTCTCAACTTCCAGCCGCGCCATGTCCCGCATCTCGTCATCGTCGGCGCTGTCCGCCAGTTCCTGCGCCCCGGTCAACTCTGCCTTCAGAGTTTTCCAGGTCCGATACTTTTCTACTATCTCGCCCAGAGTCCTATGTTGCCTGGCTGCTTTGGTGTAAGCCGTCTGGTCCGCAAGCAACTCAGGCGCGGAAAGTTCGTTCGCAAGTTCCTCGTAACGGGCTTCGATTTGTTCAAGTCTCTCTAACATACTTACACCAACTACGTTATGTTCAGATTCCGGAGTTGTCCGGCATCAGCTTGGCGGCACAAGTGCCGTTCCTTAGCAAACGTACCGGGAAACTCCTCACGACAACGGGGCCAGGGAGGCGTCTCCAATTTGTGGTTCGAGTTTCAGCGACTCTTTCAAAGCCTCAATCGCGACCTCGAGTTGTCCATCGTCCGGCTCCTGTGTAGTGATGTTCTGCAGCCACACACCCGGGCGGGTGATCGCTTTGAAAAACAAACCACTCTCCTTTTTGGCCGACACGCGAATGATTTCATATGAAAGCCCGGCTACCAGCGGAACAAGCGCCAGCCGCACCAGAAAGTTATAGACGAGCGAGTCAAACTTGATCACTGAGAAGAGCGCAATCGAAACCAGCATCACCACCATCAGGAAGCTTGTACCGCAACGCGGGTGCTGGCGCGGTTGTGGCCGCGCGTTTTCAACGGTCAACGCCAAACCCTTTTCCCAGGTGAATACGGTCTTGTGTTCCGCGCCGTGATATTCAAAGACGCGCCTGATGTCTTTCAGCAAGGAAAAACTGAATATCATAATCAGGAAGAAACTCATCCGAATCAGGCCATCAATCAGGTTAAAAGCCACTGATGGGCGCACCGGATGAAGATAAGTCTTGACGGTGCGCCAGGTTCGCGCGTACCACGCGTCGTTTGACGTCGAGGAGGCGTTTGCATTCGAACCATCACCGGCATCCGAGGTAACTGCGGCGCTCGCGCCCGAGCCCGTTGCAACTGCAGCCGCTGCAGGTGACGGAGCCCAACCGGCGCCGATAAAGAGCGCATTCGTCAAAAGCAACGGCGCAGCAACAAACAGCAGAATGTTGAAAATCATCGCGAAGATGATCGAACCTGCGGCAGCCGCGGTGCCACCTTTCTTCATTTCGTCTTTGGCACGTTTCTGCGTTGGCACCGGGAAGAGACCGGGAATAGCGCCGGTCAATCCGGCAAAGTCGCCCTCGCCTTCGATTACGGCCGGCGTGAGCGCGACGCTTACTTCCTTTGTCTCAGCTTCCTGGGCATCACCAAACGCTTCGTTAGCCGAATAGTTCAGGGCTTTGATGCCCAGGCCCATCGACTGAACGAGCACCGCACTGCCGCGGAGTACTGGTAGCTTGAGCAGGGGATACTTGTCGCTCCATTTTGGCAGTCGCGCTGCGATGTTAACTATGGTGCCGTCGGCTTTACGCACTGCGACTGCGTAGGCATTCGGCGTTCGCATCATGACGCCTTCAATTACCGCCTGCCCGCCAACTATTAAGTCTCTTTCGTTTGTGCTCAAGGTTTTTCCTTTACCTCGTTTGGAGTTCAACCTTTAGGTTGTTTGCTCTGTAATGCTGCAAGCTAAAGCCTGGACTCTGAACTTGTCTGTCCTACTGTTAAAACACTAACGCCGGCGTTGGCAGCGGTCGCAGGTTCCGGTTGAAACACGGATAGCGACCGACGACTACTCGCCGGCGTCTGGTTCTGAAGTTTTGCTAGTGGCGGTTCCGAATCAACAACTTGTGTCCTCGCAAGTTTGAAATTACTGAGTCGTGGCAGTGTTTTCCGCTGGAGTTTTCTTGCCGTAACGTTTGTTGAAGCGATCCACGCGTCCCGCAGTGTCTACCAATTTCTGCTTGCCGGTGAAAAACGGATGGCAAGCGGAGCAGATCTCAACGTGCAGGTCGCCCTTTTTGGTGGAGCGAGTCTTGAAAGTTTCGCCACAAGCGCAGGTAACTGAAATCTCGTTGTATTCCGGATGAATCTCTGGTTTCATTGTTCTCTTGACCCTCACTATTGACAGCTAAACGCCGCATTTCCAAACAAACCATGATAGGGTTTGAGTACTTGTAACGTCAAGCTGCGGCTTCGTAAGGCAAACTGTTGCTTGGCGCGGTCGATGAGGGTTTTCGTCACCCGAAGTGGCACGATTCCGGCTCGCAAATTAACAGTTTGCGTTACGAGGATCAGGCTAAAACAAGTTTGTTGACAGCAAATTAACGCCATGCTTAAATCGATTTCTGCCGACCTTTTGTAATAGCATTAACACTGTGCCTGGGACTGCCAGCGCGATCAAAACGAGCAAATGCGATCGCACTTCAGTCAGAGTGTGATTAGGGGAACGGAAACGGGATGGCCGACGATAACGACAAGCCAGACGAACCAATCTCAAAAGCCCCTGGGGTTGTAGTTCCTGCCGACGCGACCGGCACGCCGCCGCCTTCTGCTATTCCTGAGGCGGGCGAGTTGGCCGGAGCCGACGCCGAAAAGGCCGCGATGGTCGAGCAGGCTAAATCTCGAGTGGCTGCTGTCAAAGAGTCGCTCGGAGAGCAAGCTGCAAGCGCGGAATCATCGACGTCAACTCCCGCGGCCCCCGGCGCCCCGAAAGCTCCTGTCAAGAAAAAGGAAGAGGGTGCGAAGCCCGCCGATGCTTCCGACAATGCGTTGGTTAAGAAACTGAAAGCCAAGTTTGCTGGGGCAGTGCTCGAGGCAGTGGAGTTTATTGGTCAGATTTCGATTCGTATCGAACCCAGCCGCATCGTTGAAGTCTGCAATTTTCTGAGAGACGACGCCGACACGAAATTCAACTATCTGTCCGATCTGACCTGCGTTCATTATCCAATGGGTCCTGAGCGGCCGTTGGAGATCGTTTATAACTTGTATTCGATCTCCCGGAACGAACGCGTCCGCTTGAAGGTCGCAATAGCTGAGGGCGCCGGCGTTGATAGCGTGACTGATGTTTGGCCCAGCGCAAATTGGATGGAGCGCGAGGTCTACGATCTCTTCGGCGTGGGGTTCAGAAATCATCCCGACCTGCGCCGGATATTATTACCGCCTGACTGGGAAGGGCATCCCCTGCGGAAGGATTATCCGTTGGAGTTTATCGAAAACGCATGGACAAAAAGGCATCTGCCGGAGATGACCGATGTGCAACGGGAGCAGCTGGAACAAAGACGCGCCTACGGCCTGGAGATACTTTCGGTGCCTCAGGAGCGCATGATGCGCGAGATCCTTCAGAGTGGTAAAGAAGTGATGCCTAAGGACAAGTAAATAGTAAATGGTGAATCGTGAATAGTAGAACGATTCAAACTCGCGTTCTGCTTTTTGCCATTTACCATTTACGATTTACCATTTACCAGTTGACATGACACCTAAAGAGATTGCCGCGCAGTATGAAGCAAAGGTATTCGACGCGCCCGAGGCGGCGAAGGTGGCGGGCTTCGTTTTGACGGAAAAGATGGAGCCGCGAAATGTTTGGAACAAGGCCAGCGCCGCACAGGCGATCGTTACTAAACTTGCCGTGATGCGTGCCGGCGGCGAAGCAAAAGAGATTGGATTGATTATTGAACCGTGGAGCGTAACGGGTTGTTATGTTCCCGCTGAACCTGAGCCGGCCGTGGCTTAGAATTAGTCAGTAGTAAGTTGTCCGTAGTCCGTTGCAGATGACTTCAACAACTGACCACTACGACTGACGACTGACATGCACCAGGTAGAAATTGCCACAACTAGAGAGACGCTGCTCGATAGCCCCGAGATGGTTCTCAACATGGGGCCGCAGCACCCGTCAACGCACGGTGTACTGCGCGTGATCCTGAAACTCGACGGCGAGACGGTGATGGATCTCGATTGCGATATTGGCTATCTCCATCGCGGGATGGAGAAGATTGCCGAGAATCGTATGTACACCATGATTGCGCCCTACTGGGATCGGCTCGACTACATCGCCGCTGTTTCCAATGGTCTAGTCTGGGTGGAAACGGTCGAACAGATGATGAGTCTCGCGGTGCCGCCACGTGCTCATTACCTGCGAACGATTCTTACGGAACTCAACCGCATCGCGTCGCATCTGTTGTGGCTGGCAACTCACGCACTCGACATTGGAGCGGTAACAGTTTTGCTTTGGGCATTGCGTGAACGCGAAGAGATTTTAAAGATTTTCGAAAGACAGTTTGGCGCTCGTCTGACTTGTCATGCTTGGCGCGTCGGCGGAATGCCTAACGATGCTTACGACGATTTTGACGCCGACGTGCGCCGCTTCGTCAGTAACTTTCCCAAGCGCCTCGACGAGTATGAAACGGTGCTGTCGGAGAACCGCATCTGGTTGAGCCGCACGGTGGGTATTGGCGTGATAACAGGAGAAGACGCCGTGGCGATCGGATTGTCCGGCCCGGCACTGCGCGGCTCAGGGGTGGCCTGGGACATTCGCAAGGCGCGACCCTATGCGGCCTACGCTGATATGGATTTTGATATTCCGCTCGGCGAAAATGGAGACACTTACGATCGCTATCTTGTGCGTCTCGAAGAGATGAGACAGGCGCGACGCATCATCGTGCAGGCACTGGACAAATTGCCTGACGGCCCCGTGAATGCGAAGTTGCCGAAGATAGTTAAGCCTCCTGTTGGTGACTACTATCATTCCATCGAAGGACCCAAAGGTGAGATTGGCTGTTACCTGGTATCCGACGGAACGGCCCAGCCCTGGCGCGTACGCGTGCGACCGCCGTCGCTGATTAATCTCCAGGCGTTGAAAAAACTTTGCCTGGGACACCTGGTGGCGGATGTAGTTGCGATAATCGGAACGCTGGATATTGTTCTTGGCGAGATCGACAGGTGAGATATTAGCTTTCTCTGTGCATCCTCTGTGTTCTCTGTGTCTCTGCGGTGCAGTCTGACTTAAAAACGTTCACCACAGAGACACAGAGAACACAGAGGATGCACAGAGAAGAGTAAGATAACCGAGGACGTTTCGTGCTATTTCTGGCTCCCATTAATTTCATTGACCAACTGTTGCTGAAGTATTTCAGCGCCGAAACCATCAACCATGTCATCTGGCCCTTCATTCAGATTGGGCTGGTAGTCACGCTGGTGGCGGGCTGGGTTGCTTACGCTACTTATCTGGAGCGAAAGATTTCCGCGTTTATGCAGGCCCGACTGGGACCGATGCGGGTCGGCCCCTGGGGATTGCTGCAGCCGATTGCTGACGGTATCAAACTACTCACCAAGGAAGACTTCATTCCTGAGAAAGCCGATCGCTGGATCTTTTTCTTTGCGCCATACATCGCCGTTGCGGCAGCCTTCATCACGTTTTCCGTGATCCCGTTTGGTCCCGACTGGGCTGTGATCACCGACATCAATATCGGGCTGCTCTTCGTGCTGGCCGTTTCGAGCGTGGGAGTGCTGGCGCTGATTCTCGCGGGCTGGTCGTCGAATTCCAAGTATTCGCTACTCGGTGCTTTGCGTTCGAGCGCGCAGATGATTTCTTATGAAGTCGCGATGGGCTTGTCCTTGATCGGTGCGCTGATGTTTGCCCGCACCCTTTCGCTCTCCGGCATCGTTAGCGCCCAGGAAGGCGACTCCGTTTGGTATTTGGTCTATCAGCCGCTTGGGTTTCTGATCTTCCTTGTTAGTGGTATTGCCGAAAACAATCGCGCACCCTTTGATCTGCCGGAAGCTGAATCGGAACTAGTGGCAGGTTTCCATACGGAGTATTCCGGGTTTCGCTGGTCGCTCTTCTTTATGGCCGAGTATGCCGCAATGGTGATCGTGTCGGCCGTGGCGGTGACGATCTATCTCGGCGGCTGGTATTTTCCCTTCGTTTACCGGCTGACCGAAGCGAAGGGTTATCACAACCTCTATGTTATAGTCAGCCTTCTGGTATTCCTGGTAAAGCTGTCAGTCATTCTTTATGTGTATTTCTGGCTGCGTTGGACGCTGCCGCGGTTTCGCTACGATCAGTTGATGGACCTCGGTTGGAAATGGTTGATTCCGTCGGCTCTGATTAACATCACATTTTCCGCGCTGGCAATCTTTGTGGTCCAGGCGCTCAATGGCTGGCACGGAATCAAGACAATTGAATCGCTTGCCAACGGTTTGGATCTAACCCCAACCGGCAAAGTAGTGATGATAGTGATGGGACTTCTCGGGTTGGGGATCACGGGCTTGTTGCTGGCGCGAATCAACTGGCGCTCGCGCGACTTCAACTTGAAGAGCCAGCGGCGCAACATCAAACTGGTGAATCTGCCGCAAGGCAAACCTGCAGTCCCGGCTGTTGCTTCCGCGGCAAGCGAATGATAGGTAATTGCCGACTGGCAATTGCCGAATGCCGATTCGTGGTGCCGGCGCGCAGCGAACCGCAAGATGACCAAGGTAAATCAAGCTGAAATCTCAAATCTGAGATCTCAGAGTTCAGGAAATTGGCAATCGGAAATAGCATTATGCCACTAGTAAAAGTTCCCAAACCGAAGTTCATCGAGAAGCTGCAGCGCTTTTTCATGGTCGATCTCTTGAAGGGTCTGCGGCTCACGCTCAAATACAATCTTGGCGCGCTTACAGACAAAGACGCAGTTGGAGGCAAGGGTATTTATACCGAACAGTATCCCAAGGTCCGTCCCGACGTGGCGCCGCGTTTCCATGGCGCTCCGCGGCTGAACATGGATCCGGAAACTCATGACACTCTCTGCATCGCCTGCAACTTGTGCGCGATAGCTTGCCCCGAGGATTGCATTGACGTGCTTGCAATGGACGTGGAAATCATTGTCGCCGGCAAACCGCGCAAGAAAAAGGTGCTGGACGAGTTTATCTTCGACACGTCGCGCTGCATGTTTTGCGCGCTCTGCCAGGAAGCGTGCCCCACGTCGTGCCTGGAATTGACACAAGACTTCGAGTTAGCGACGTATTCGCGCGCGGGCTTTGTCTGGAACCGCGAGATGCTTGAGCAAGGGCGCGAGACTGTGAAATACAGACGCTGATTGGATTTCCGATTGCCAATTGCCGAATGCCGATTGGTCTGGAATGTAGTTGTTGCTCCCTCTTGACAACTAAGAAGGCTGATGACTTAAAGAAGCGAACGAAACAGTTTGCTTTGCGAATTCTGAAACTAGTCGCTGCTTTGCCAAATAATGTTCAAGGCCGGGCTATTGCCAATCAATTGGTGCGAGCTGGAACTGCGGTGGCCGCGAACTACAGAGCCGCCTGTCGCGGCAGATCGAAGGCCGAATTCATAGCGAAGCTAGGCACAGTCGAAGACGAGGCTGACGAAAGCGCTTTCTGGATGGAATCGATCATCGAAGGAGAACTTTTGAAAGCGCAGCAGGTTGAGCCGTTGCTTGAGGAGGCAGTTGAGCTCAGAAGGATTATGGCGAGCTCGCGTATTTTAGCTTCAAAGGCTCTCCAAAACAGCAAGTCGATAACTGTTAATCGGGATGCGAAAGTAAATTCAAATCGGCAATCGGCAATCGGCAATCGGCAATGATATTAACTGGTTGGGAAGCGGTCTTCTTCTGGGTTTTCTCTCTCGCAGCCATCTTTGCAGGTCTTCTGACTGTGATGGCTCGCAACACGATTCACAGCGCACTCTTTTTGATCTCCGCACTCGTCTCAGTCGCCGCACTCTTCATTTTGCTTCATGCTGAGTTTATCGCCGGCGTGCAAATCCTTGTGTACGTCGGTGGCGTCATGGTTTTGTTCCTGTTCGTCATCATGCTTGTGAATGTCGGCTCGGAAGAGCGCGGGAGTGAAGAAATCTTCAACCGCCCGCGTCAGGTTACGACCAGCGTGATCTTTTGTGCCTTGCTCATCGCCGGATTGATCTACGCCCTCAACAAGGGGTACGAAGGCTTTTTAGCGCGGGATGAGGTTAAGATTCGAGCGGCGGCGGAACAGAGTCAGATTCGGGACAAAGACCTCCCTAAATCCGCAACCGGAGCTTCAGGGATTACGAACGACACTCAACGAATGGGCGGTAGCCTTTATCGCTACGGGTCGCTGCCATTTGAAATAGCGAGCGTGCTTTTGTTAGTGGCAATTATTGGTTCGGTAATGTTGGCGCGGACGCTCAAGCAGGAGGCGGCGGTCGACGATGTCGATCCGGATGTCTTGCAAAAAGAAGCGGCAACCGATCCGGAATTGGTGGAAGTTCATCCCGAACCAATAGCTTAGACCGAGAAACTCAAATTACTTATGCTCAACTTCTTCATGCCGGCATTCGGCCTTTTATTGCAAGAGGTGACTAGCGGCCGCATTGCTACCGCCTGGGAAAAAGCACAGCACCCTGACTTATCCAAGTTTCTGACTATCGGAGCTTTGCTCTTTATCATCGGCGTTGCCGGTGTGCTGACGCGCCGCAACATCATCGTCATCTTCATGTCGATCGAGTTGATTCTCAACGCAGCGAATCTGAACTTCATCGCCATGTCTCGCTACTTGCAGGATACGGGCAATGTGAATGCCGTGGCCGGACAGATCTTCGCGGTATTCGTTATCGTGGTTGCCGCCGCTGAAGCGGCAATTGGTCTAGGAATTGTGATCGCGCTCTACCGTAACAAAGAAACAATCTGGATCGATGAGATTGATATTTTAAAGTGGTAAAGAACGGTTTCGAGTTTCGGGTTTCGAGTTTCGAGTTGGTCGAAACGGTACCCCGTAGACAAACTCGGAACTCGAAACTCGAAACCCGAAACTGATGCATCGTTACATCTGGTTGGTTCCGCTTTTGCCTTTAGCCGGCGCGGCCATCAATGGCTTGTTCGGAAGGAAGTTTCGTTTTTCAGAGAAGCTGATTGGCGGCATCGCTGTCGGTTCGATTGCGCTCTCTTTTCTCATTACTCTGGCCGCCGTTTATTCCTATGGGTTCAGCAGTCACTCGATCTGGCCTGAGACTTACGTTACCAGCCAGGACGGCGCTTTTAAGTTCACCTGGATTCCCGGCGGGGCCGTGCGAATTACGCAGGGCAGTCAGGAGCGATTGAGCGCCAAGGTCGACGAAGAAGCGGAAAAGGAACTTGCTTCATTACCACCGGCGCAAGGAGACCGGCCGATTCTGATGGGCGTCATCCAGGAGCCGCGCGGTTCAGTCCTCGATGTTGAATGGAGTTACCAACTCGATGCGCTTTCGTCGATCTTCATGCTGATCGTAACGGGCGTGGGTCTCTGCATTTTCGTCTTTGCCACCGGCTACATGCATGGCGATCCCGGCTTTTACCGTTTCTTCGCCTACATGGGCCTCTTCATGTTTTCGATGCTCGTGCTGGTGATGGGCTCGAACTTCTTGATGATGTTCGTCGGTTGGGAGGGGGTTGGTCTCTGTTCGTATTTGCTTATCGGCTACTACTTTGATCGCCAGGAAGCGGCCAACGCGTCACGCAAAGCTTTCATAACAAATCGCATCGGCGACTTCGGATTTGCGCTGGCCATCTTCGGCGTCATCGCCACCTTCGGCACGTCGCAGTATACAGACGTTTTTGCGCAGGCCAGAAGTTTTCCGCTGGAGACACTGGGAAATTGGGGACTCCTATCCTGGATTGCGCTGGGGCTGTTCATCGGCGCCTGCGGCAAGTCTGCCCAACTCCCTTTACACGTTTGGTTACCCGATGCGATGGCCGGTCCTACTCCGGTTTCGGCACTGATTCATGCGGCCACCATGGTAACAGCCGGGCTTTACATGGTGACGCGCACTAACGTCATCTTCCAACATTCGCAAACGATGATGATGGTTGTGGCTCTAGTCGGCGCGGCTACTGCATTGTTTGCGGCAACAATCGGCATTACGCAAAACGATATCAAGAAAGTTCTCGCGTATTCGACTGTGTCGCAGCTGGGTTTTATGTTCATGGCCTGCGGTGTGGGCGCGTTTGTGATTGGCATCTTCCACGTAATGACTCATGCTTTTTTCAAGGCGCTCATGTTCCTCGGCGCGGGCAGCGTTATACATGGAATGCACCATGAGCAGGACATGCGACGTATGGGCGGACTAAAGAAATACATGCCATATACGTATCTGACCTTTCTGGCAGGCTGGCTCGCCATCTGCGGCATCATCCCGTTTAGCGGCTTCTGGTCCAAAGATGAGATTCTGTGGAACGCGGCCGCGACGAGATACATCCCGGTTGGCTGGCTGGTCTGGATTGTAGGCACGATCGCGGCAACCTGTACGGCGTTTTACATGACCCGACTGGTGGCGATGACGTTCTGGGGGAAAGAAAGGTTTCTGAATGCTCCCCACAGTCACACCCCTGAGCATGAAGTGCACAACCAGGACCACGATACACCAGTACATCAGGTTCACATTCCACACGAGTCGCCGCGTTCGATGTGGATGCCGCTGGCTGTACTCGCGGTGTTAGCGACAGTTGGTGGTTTTGTCGGCATCAGCACAGCTTTCACCGGCGGTAAGCACATTGGCGGGCGAATGAACATCGTCAACTTTCTGGATCCGATCATCTGGAATCCCGCGACGCGCTACTTTGGCACTCATGAAGTTGTCGATAGTTACGGCAAACCGTTGGAGCGCATCGCTGAGACGCACGCGGTGCTGACAACCACGGAGCATGCGCCCGTCGAAACTCCGCCGCCGTATGGTCACGAAGGATTTAATCTGGCGCACGCTGTCGAGTCGAAGCTGCACAGCGAGATCGCCACGGAGTGGGTGTTCATCATTATCTCGCTGGCGGTGGCGGGAATTGGCATCGGGCTTGGGTTCCTCTTTTATGTGAAAGACACGCGGCTGCCAGACCTATGGGCTGCGCGGCTGCGCCCGCTTTACGAGGCAAGTTACAACAAATATTGGGTTGATGAATTTTTTGGCTGGGCGGTAACGCGTCGCGTGATGGATGCGGCGCGCGCTGTATTCGCGTTTGACTCGAAAGTGGTCGATGGCGGCGTCAATGGCGCAGCCTGGTTCACGAGATTTTCAAGCCGCTTAACCGGCGCCACTGATCAATATTTTGTCGACGGACTTGTCAATGCTGTGGCGGCTTTCATTATGCGACTCATGTCGCCGGTCCTGCGCGCGGCCCAGACAGGTTTCACCCAAAACTATGCGCTGGTGATGGTGCTGGGGCTGGTTGCCGCGGTGGCGATGATGTTTGGCCCTGACATTCTGGGCTGGTTCAAACGCTGATCACTGATTGCCTCGTAACGACTAATGACCACTGGCCACTGACTACTGACAACTGAGTACGGACATCTTATGAAAAGTCTCCAAATCCTTTCCATCGTTACGTGGCTCCCCACCCTGGGAGCAATCGTAATTCTTGCCCTCTTCAGGAAGGACCAGGCAGCGCTGATCAAAAAGTTTGCCACCGCCTGGTTTGGTCTGGCGTTTGTTGCTTCATTATTTCTCCTGGCTTATGACCGCAGCGTTGGGGGCATGCAGTTTCTCGAGGACCACGAGTGGATCCCGGTGATTGGCGCGCGTTACCAAATGGGCGTTGACGGCGTGGCGATACTCTTGATTGTGCTGACCACGTTGCTGGGCGTTATCGCGGCTTTGTCTTCATGGAATTACATTCAGAAACGCGAGAAGGAATACTACGTCCTGCTGCTCCTGCTTCAGACTGCGGTTGTCGGCGTTTTTACTTCGATGGACTTGTTCCTATTTTATCTTTTCTTCGAAGTATCGCTGGTGCCGATGTACTTCCTGATCGGCATCTGGGGCGGCGAGAACCGTTTATACGCGGCCATCAAATTCTTTCTATACACGCTCGTCGGATCAGTCGTCATGCTGCTGGGCGTCTTGAAGATATATTTTCTGACTCAGGACACCGCCTTGACCAGCCAGATCACTCAATCGACGATTGATCTGCTTGCGGGAAATAAAGAAGCCGCCGCGATGGTTTCGAGTTCCGTGCAGGCGGCGGCGCGGAATGGGACCGGCACTTTCAATATTCTTTACATGCAAGCGCTCGGATCAGTCATGCCGATGGGCACGATGCAAGTGCTGCTTTTCTTTGCGTTTGCTCTCGGCTTCGCGATCAAGGTGCCGATGTTTCCGTTTCATACCTGGCTTCCCGACGCACATGTCGAGGCGCCGACGGCCGGTTCAGTAATCCTCGCCGGCGTCCTGCTGAAGCTTGGGACGTATGGTTTCTTTCGTTTCAATATTCCGATGTTTCCCGCCGCCTCTGCCGACGAATCGTATTTCGGATCTTTTGGCGTGCGCAGCGTGATGATCTTTCTAGCCATTATCGGAATCATCTATGGCGCGCTGGCCGCGATGTATTTTGTAGTCAAGAAAGATGGCGACGTTAAGAAGCTGGTCGCATACTCATCCGTTTCGTCAATGGGCATCGTCATGCTCGGGTTATTTGCGCTGAATCCCAACGGACTTAACGGCGCCGTGCTTCACATGATCAACCACGGAATCTATTCCGCCGCACTGTTCCTTTTGGTCGGAATTATTTACGAACGACGACATACGCGCAACGTCGCTGAGTTTGGCGGGCTGTCGCATGTGATGCCCGGATATGCAACCGTCTTTTTGGCGATGGTAATGACGGCGATTGGGTTGCCACTGCTGTGTGTTTTCATTTCAGAATTTCTTTCCTTGCGAGGAGCTTTCGAAGCAAATCCAGCCTGGGCCGCCTGGGGGGCGCTGGGAATTATCCTGAACGCCGGCTACATGCTTTGGCTCTATCAACGAATGTTTTTCGGCACCATCGATAATCCGAAGAACGAAAAGTTGGTCGATCTTAGTCCGCGGGAGTGGGCTTACATGATGCCACTCGTCATTATGTCTCTTTGGATCGGCGTCTATCCCAAACCGTTTCTCAGCTACGTTGAGCGGCCGGTGAATGCGGTGGTTCGGCACGTGCGCCCAACTTATCCGATCCCGGGCATGCCGCCTGCAGGCGATAACCCGCAACGTGCGGCGAAATAGGAAGGATGAAGGATGAGGGATGAAGGATGAAACGCAAACGATGATAGATGTCCTGAGGGGTTATTAACCACATGCTTACGTTTGGATCAATCCTAACTCTTCTTCATCCTTCATCCTTCATCCTTCATCCTTTCGAAACCATGTTCTTATTACAAGCCAGCACGACAGCGCTATTCAATGTAGCCGACTTACAACTTATCGTGCCGGAGCTGATCCTGACCGTCTGCGCTTGCATCGCGTTGGTGATGGAAGTTGTCCTTCCATATCGCAAGAGCAAACTCATTGCTTACTTTTCCCTGGTTGGCGTAGCCCTGGCAGCCGTTTCCCTCTGGGTTCAGTTTTGGGTCAGCCGCGAAATTCTACCCCTGGACGGCTTCTACGGCATGATCCGCATCGACGGCTTTGCGTTAGTCTTCCAAAGCATCTTCCTCATTGGCGCCGCACTGGCCATCGCTATCTCCACCCGCTATCTCGACATTGAAGGCGAACAGCACGGCGAATACTATGCGCTGGTTTTGTTTGCCACTGTCGGCATGATGTTTTTGGGTTGCGGCTTCGACTTGATCACGCTTTACATCAGCCTGGAATTGATGGCGCTTACTTTCTACGTCCTGGTGGCTTTTACAAAGCGCGAGAAGCGCTCAAACGAAGCGGCGATGAAGTATTTTCTGCTCGGCGCCTTCTCCTCCGGGATATTGCTCTATGGCATGTCGCTCCTTTATGGCATCGCCGGCTCAACTAATCTGGCAGAGATTGGACGCAGCGTCGCCGAGATTGCAGCAACCGTGGGACAGCCGGGCAACGAGGCAACCGCTTCGCTCAGACCCATGTTGTTACTGGGAATGATCGCTCTGGCCGCGGGTTTGTTTTTCAAAATTGCCGCAGTGCCGTTTCACATGTGGGCGCCCGACGCCTACGAAGGCGCACCGACCTCGGTTACGGCCTTTCTTTCGACCGCCTCAAAAGCCGCCAGCTTTGCCCTGTATGCGCGAATTTTTATTGAAGCGCTCAATAGCATACGGGCCGACTGGGCGCCTTTACTGGGTTTGGTTGCCGCGATAACGATCATGGTGGGGAACTGGGCGGCCGTGACTCAGGAGAACTCAAAACGATTATTGGCTTACTCCTCAATTTCAAATGCAGGCTATTTGTTGTTGGGTCTGGTAGCGGGAAATAGTTATGGCTATATCGGATTAGTGATTTATTTGCTGGTCTACACTCTCATGAACATGGGTGCGTTTGGCATCATCATCAGCCTGCGACGTCGGGGCATCATCGGCGACAACGTTGACGACCTGACCGGTCTCGCGCATAAAGCGCCGGGTATGGCAGCGATGATGGCGGTGTTTATGTTATCGCTTGGCGGCTTGCCGATAACCGGTGGTTTTATTGGTAAGTATTTCCTTTTTGGTGGCCTACTCCAGCGCGGCAAAGCGGACGGCAAGATGTGGTACTACTGGCTGGCCGGCTGGGCGATCATCAACACTGTCGTTTCTTTCTACTACTACGTGCGCTTCATCAAGGTGATGTACCTGGGCGACCGCGTCGCCGACGACAAGCCATTATCGCTGTCGCCTGCTTTGCAGACGGCCCTGGTGGTATCCCTGGTTGGCATTCTCTTTATCGGCATTTACCCGCAGCCGGTAATCGAAATTGTGCAGCGGCTGGTCGCACCATTAGCAGCTCTCGGCTCCGTCACTCTAAAATAGGAACCATGAACGCCGTCTTGCCAGGCGAGGATCTTATTGAAGCGGGCGTGCATGACTTGCTCGCCGGGCGCGCGAAAGATTTCAACCGTGATGTTCCTCTACCACCTGGATTGACTGTTCTCTGGAGTCTAAAGCGAGCAAACGAGCGTGGGCAATTCAATCGCACTATGATCATTCGGGTTGGTACATCGTATGGAGATACCTAGTTGACCCGACGATGTCTCTGGAAGCGAATAAGCCCGTCATTGTTTGGAGAGTAGATGTCGTCTTCCTAATCAAGGAAGATTGGAAATATGAAGGAAGCTCTGCCAGCGCAGAGGGCGGTGGCCGAAGGCACACTTTCGGGCTAAAACTTCCCGCAGCAAGGCTTAAAGACAAGGCTGTATATCAAAGGAAAGATGTCAAGCTATCGGGTGGGAAAGCCGTGCCAAGGAACGGCGATTAGCGGGCTTTCCAGATGCGGCGACTATGCTGGTCTTTTATTTCCTTGCCGCGATTGTCATTTGGCTTGGCATACTTTCGGTTCGTGGCGGCCTTAGCTTTGCAGCCTACGTGCGAGGCGAGGCGGCGCGCCCGCTTCCTGATTTCACTCCCTTCGCTTCCGTGATTGCCCCCTGCCGCGGGCTGGAAGATGGCTTGCGACAAAATCTCGCGGCGCTATTCGAGCAAAACTATCCGGCATATGAAATAATCTTCGTAAGCGATCGCGCGAACGATCCATCGCTCAGCATAGTTGAGGAAATTACCAGTGAAAAGAATTCCGAGCGAGCTTTTGCTCGGGTTGTGATTGCTGGAAAGGCCGTTGATTGCGGACAGAAAGTCCACAACTTGAGAGTGGCGGTTTCAGAAGTTAATCCGCACAGCGAAGTTCTCGTCTTTGTCGATAGTGACGCGCGACCTCAGCCCGGCTGGCTGCAATCGCTTGCCGCTCCTTTGGCGAATAAGAAGATCGGTGCGGCAACCGGATATCGCTGGTTCATTCCTGTTAATGGCGGTTTCGCCTCACACCTGCGTTCGGTGTGGAACGCATCGATTGCTTCGGCGTTAGGCGCTCGCGAAGACAAGAACTTCTGCTGGGGCGGGTCGACCGCGATACGAAAAGCGACATTCGACAACCTGCAAATACAAGAGCGTTGGCGGGGCACAGTCTCGGACGATTTCACCATGACGCGAGTGTTGCAGGAAGCAAAGTTGCCCATACACTTTGTTCCCGCCTGCCTGGTTGCTTCCCTCGATGATTGCACCTTCAAAGAACTTCTCGAATTCACAAACCGACAACTGAAGATCACTCGTGTTTATGCCGCACATTTATGGAAGCCGGTGCTCATCGGTAGCTTGTTGTTTTGCGCTGTCTTTTTCGGCGGTCTGACTCTCGTAATCGCTCGCGCGGTTCTCCACCTGCCTTATGCCATGCCGCTGGCCCTGCTGTTTCTTATCTATGTCCTGGGCGCTGCAAAGGCTTACATTCGTCTCAAGGCGGTCGCCATCTCGCTGGCTAGTTACCGAAAGCCGCTTTCGAAGACCTTGACTGCACACTTACTGCTCTGGCCCTTTGCCTCGGCACTTTATCTGTGTAACGCGGTAGCCGCTGCGCTCTCCCGTCGAATTAAGTGGCGCGGCATAACCTACGAATTGAAATCAGCGACCGAAGCTGTCATCATCTCGCGCGAGTCCGACTTTGGAGTGCGCTGACTAGTCAGCGCTTTTGGCCGGTCGCGACCTGTCGCGGCCATGGTTCGCTTGAATCCAGTGAAAGACTGCGGCGTCTTGCGGGGTCCCGCGCGGGCAGCCCGCGTGGGGTGCCGTGCCGCCGAAGACTAAAGCGGTGACAGGTCACCGCACTCCAAATAACTGACCAAATGCCAAACAAAGCCGTCCAATTAGTCCAACTGCTTCGATCCACTAAACGCGAAAAGCGTCTGGGCACAGTCATTCTTTTTGTTACCTCGCGCTGCAACGCTTTTTGTAAGACCTGTTTCTATCACGAAGAGTTGAACCAACCTGGCGATCTATCCTTCGACCAGATCGAGAAGATATCCCGGACGATGCCCTCAATCACCGACCTCTGGCTATCTGGTGGCGAGCCGACTCTTCGTCGCGATGTTTCTAAGATCATCGAGACATTCGTCAAGAACAATGGTGTCAACCGGATCATCATTCCCACCAACGGGCTTATCAAAGCCCGCGTTTATGAAATTGTTGACAGGGCGTTGGCTTGTCATCCCAAACTCGATCTCTATCTGAACATCGCACTCGATGGCTATGGCAAAACCCACGACGAGATCCGCGGCGTGCCCGGGAATTGGGAGAAGGCACTCGACTGCATCGAGTCGGTTTATCCACTTAAGGCGAAGTATGCAGACCGCTTTCGACTCAACGTAAATACAGTTGTCTGCGCGGATAACTTCACCGAGATTAATAAGTTAGGCGAGTTCATGTGGGAAAACTTTCAGCTTGACGGCCAGTATTTCAACATCGTTCGTGGGGAAACGCTGGTTGGCGACGAGATCAAGCAGGTGCCGAGTAAAGTGTTGCCCGAAATGTATGAATACATCTCCAGGCTCACCAAGCGCTACGGCGATCGCATGTTTGCGGATGACGATGCGAGCAAGCGCTTCGTCAAAAACGTAGCTTACGTCGGCGCGATCACCACTCACTACCGCACTCAACACGAAAACTTTCAAGCATCGACTGCCTGGCCCTTTCCCTGCACGGCCGGGGAAACAACGGCTGTGATCGATTACAACGGCGACGTGCGTGCCTGCGAGCTGCGCGAGAAGTTTGCCACGCTGGCTGATTTCGATTACGACTTCGGCGCGCTTTGGGCTGCACACGAACGAACGGTCGAACTTGATGCGATTGCTGGCGGCAAGGCTTGCTGGTGCACGCATGTCTGTTTCATACACGACTCCATGCGCCACTCGAGCCGCGCAATGTTGTATGAACTGCCGAAGAATTATCTCACGCGGGAGAATTGGCAGTCGTAATGCCAGGTTCAGATCAGGAAGAAACCAATCGCAAAAGCGGAATCGCTTACGCAGCTGCGTTAACGCTCTTCGCGTCTGTAGTCACACTCTGCGGTATCGGTTGGCTATTGGATCGCTGGCTCAGCACAAAGCCCTGGCTGCTGGTGGCTGGTATTGTGGTTGGTGCCGTTGCAGGCTTTTATCAGTTCATTCGGTTAACCTCAAAGCTTTAGTGGAGGTGGTTGAGTTTGATAGTTAAGAGCGCGGAATGAATCGTCTAAGATTCAAAAATGGAGCCAGTCAATACAGAACCGAGTAGCTTTGCTCGTCTGCGACAAGCAGATAACGAAATGAAACTTTTCGCCTTAATAGAATCAACGACTTACACGTCAGTTTCTAGAAGCGCGGTAGCGCCGGATGCTACGGTCAACTTCAGTATGAGCCGGATTGCCTGGCCGGCTAGCCAAAGTGGACTCTAGCATCCGGCGCTACCGCGCTCGGTTCTGTAGTAGCGTCCGCTTATTTCCCAGGGTGACTAGCATCCGACCTCCGGCCACGGCTCCGCAATAGCGACATCCGTCCCTCCACTCCAAACTGCACCACCACCTTTAGTGGGCCTCACCTCGACAACGAAGCAATTTCCTGTGTAAAATCCCCAGCTTTGCTATGAAAAAGATTCCAGACAATGCAAGTGGAACCCTGCTTCCGGCGAGCGGCCACAAGTTGCCGGAAAATCCCCAAGGCGGGATCGAAGCACGTGTTTTCCGCACCATGATGGTTGCTGTGGCCCTGGCCGTGATCGTTAGTTTGCCTTTCGCTCAGTGGCGCGTGACCACAGGGTTGTTACTTGGCGGGCTTCTTTCGTTGCTTAACCATCATTGGCTGAGCAGCTCCACGACAGCTGCCTTCAGCGTTATTGCGCACGGAACGAAACCGCGGCTCAAGCTCACGAGATACATTCTCAGGTACCTGGTTATAGCGACAGGGGTTTTCCTCGCTTACAAACTTAATATCGTTTCACTTGCCGCAACCATCGCCGGATTATGCAGCTTTGTTGTTGCCTTGTTTGTCGAAGCTTTTCGAGAATTCTATTTCGCAATTATTCACCGAGAGGAACCTAGTTGATGTTCTGGTTACAGGAAACTGCGGAACACGCCGAGGAAGCCGAGCAAGCTCCTATCATCGTGCAACTTGTTAATCATTATTTCGGCGAATGGGCTTACAAACTAGAAATGCAGACCACGTATAAATTCTGGACGTGGTTTTTCGCCAAGTTTGGCACGACGCCGGAAGCTGTGTTTGGTGCCTACACTCCGGAGAACGCGATCCCGTGGTACACGGTGATGTTTGTTATTGCGTGCATTCTCAGCGTAGTGATTATTTGGATTCTTAAGGGTCAGCTTTCAGAAGAAGAACCTGGCTACGGGCAGCAAACACTCGAGCTTAGCGTGCTGGCAGTTCGCGGCATGCTGGAAGACATAATCGGACCGCACGGGTTGCAATATTTTCCAGTCGTCATGACTTTTGCCGTGCTGATTCTCGTTTCAAACCTGATGGGACTGTTTCCGCTGTTTATGTCCCCAACCGCTGCAACCAGCGTTACCTTTGCGCTCGGAATCTCCTCGTTTTTCTATTACAACTGGATCGGCATAAAAGAGAACGGGATACTGGGTCACCTGAAACACCTGGCGGGACCAGTTTGGTGGATCTCATGGCTGATATTTCCAATTGAATTGATCAGTAATTTCATCCGTCCGTTTTCGCTCGGCATCCGTCTTTTCGGCAACCTGTTTGCCGATGAGAAGGTGGTACACACAGTCTCCGCCCTTGCTCCACCGTGGACCTGGGCCGCCCCGCTGCTCTTGATGCCCTTGAGCATCTTTGTGGCATTTATTCAGACGTTCGTCTTTATCCTTCTATCGCAACTTTACTTAAGCGAAGTTTCACATGCGCCTCATGAGGAACATGCAGAGGGTGCCGAGCATTCTGGTTCAGCGGAACATGGTCATGCGCCTGCGGAAGACGCGGTGCTGGTGGCTTCTTAGTTTATGAAACGCGCGGGTCGAGCGGTGCAGGCAGTTGCGCCGGTACACGTTGGCACGCTGATATGAGTTAGGGTGCAGTCCACAAAAAGCGGAAGCATCACTGGCAACTAATACAATCGGTTCGAAGTTATAGGTCTGTCTCGCAGGAGCGCCGTTGTAAGAGGGGCGGTGGATACCGGATGCAGGCGAAATCATAATCGCCAGTCGTTGTTTCCTTACGTTGTGGAGTTAGCGTCCATTTCTGAGGTAAAGACCTCAGCAGGAGAAACTGAATGAGAAAACTAAATATGCTTTTTATGGTCGTTGTGGGCATGCTGATGAGTGCGATGACAGTTTTCGCACAAGCCGGGCAACCGGCTGAGTCTGCAGTGAACTACAAGGGTTACGTCGCGATTGCTGCTGGAATCGGATTCGCTATCGCGGTTTTCGGCGGAGCACTTGGTCAGTCACGCATCGGCGCTGCCGCCTGTGAAGGTGCGGCGCGTAATCCCGGTGCCGCAGCCAAAATTCAGGTGATGATGATTTTGGGTCTGGCGCTGATCGAGTCGCTCGTTCTCTTCGCGCTGCTAGTGGTTTTCGCAGTAGTCGCGAGGGTCTGAGCTAGCACAGCAGACCATCTGTCCAAGAAGAATGCGAGCGTGGCGTTCGGCTTCGCTCGCATTCTTTTTCAGTTCTTGTAAAGCAACTGTTAGTTTACGCGCAAGCTAACAGCTTGCGTTACGTACATCTTTGCCGCGACCTAAACCTCTGTGATACGCTCTTCGTATTCTCCCGCAGAAAAGTAGTTCCCCGAATAGAGTGGGACGGACATTCTTGTCTGTCCGCATTTTGCAGAGAAGACAGGCAGCAATACCTGCCCTGGGTAAGTTAGCGAGGACGTTGTCGTTCAATGAAAGCTTGTCCGAAGTGCGGAGCAGAATATCCGGACACCACCACACTGTGTCCTTCGGACGGGGTTGCCCTCGAGAAAACGGATGATTCCTTACTAGGCCAGATTCTCGCCGAAAAATATCGCATTGAAGAACGTCTTAAAGAGGGTGGCATGGGAACCGTTTACCGCGGCACCCATGTGTTGATGGACAAGACGGTCGCCGTCAAAGTATTGCGTCCATCACTTGCCGCCGACGAAAGGATTGTCGCGCGTTTTTCCAGAGAAGCGCGGGCGGCCTCCAGAATCTCCCATCCCCATGCAATCAGCGTTACCGACTTTGGTGAAGCCGAAAATGGTGTCGTGTTTCTGGTGATGGAGTACCTGAGTGGTAGGACGCTCAAAGAAATCATCAGGCAGGAAGGCCCTATGCCACTGCCAAGGACAGTTGAAATTCTTCGGCAGGTAGGTGGTGCGCTTGACGCTGCTCACGGGGAAGGCGTCGTACATCGCGATCTCAAGAGCGACAATATTATGTTGCTCAGTAGCTCCGGCACTGATTATGCGAAGGTGCTGGATTTTGGCATTGCTAAAATCAAGGAGCCGGAAGGCGAGTACAATCCCGGCCTGACTGCGCCGGACCTCGTTATTGGCACTCCGCAATACATGTCGCCGGAACAATGTTCGCAGTCTCCAGTTGACGCGCGTTCCGACATCTATTCGCTCGGCGTAATCCTTTACGAAATGCTAGTGGGGCATGTCCCCTTCACAGGCGGCTCGCCAACGGAGATCATGCTCCAGCATTTACAGCACCCGGCACCGTCGGTGTTGGACGAAAGAGGTGATGTCCCGGAGGCGGTTGGGCGCGTGATCGCGCATGCAATGGAAAAGCGGCCTGAAGATCGTTACGAGACCGTGGGCGAGTTAATAGAGGACTTTACGATTGCGGCAGGAATGGAACCTGTCAGTGTCTCATCGTCCGGGACCAGCAAACGGATCGAGCCTCCGACAGCACAACAGTTGAGCGACGACGCGGACGAAGAAACTTTGGTGCGACGCCGGGTTACCCGGCCAATGGAGCCGCCGATTGCTCCGCCGGATTTGCTGGATGTGCCATCATTTGCACGTGGCATGTCGGGTCAGATGCCTCCTCCGATCACCACTTTCAATCCTTGGAAAGTTTTGATTCCTTCGGCGATTGGACTGCTGGTTATCTTTGGAGTCATTTACGCGTTTACGCGGAACTCGCAGCCAACGAACGCTACCACACCGGGTACAACTCTGGCTGCCGATCCAAATAGCAGCCCGGTGGAACCAGCGAAACCAGCGACAGGCGAGTCTGAAGGGGGAATTCCAGCAGGTGGCACTACAAGTCAGTCAGCCAACAATAACAGCGCGAAGCCTTCGGTCTCACCTGAGGTCAGCGATAGTCGGGGCGACATCGGCGGCGTAAATCTCAACGCCAACGACAACGCGAACGAGAACTCAAACACCAGGAAGCCCTCGAATTTGCCATTGCCTTCACCCACCCGGTCGGTTGATGTGGAACCGCCGCCGCCGTCGCCCCAGCCGACAAAACCAGCGCTGCCGAAGGCCACCGTTCCGCCAGCGGACGCGTCACCTCTCGAGTTGCCGGAATAGTGCGCAGCTCCTCGGGTACTACGACAGTACGTCCCTGGTCGTTAATACATCCATCCATTCCTGCGGCTCTGCCGCCGCACTGTGCGGCGGCAAAGCCGCGCTCGTTGCTTGAGTGATCGATCGGGAGCGAGACCTCCGGAGGAAAGAACAGTTAGCTACCTGAGCAACGCCTTTCTCAAGCATGGTGACACCTAAAACATCTCCTCCCTACCGCTCACCGGTTCTGACAGGCAGTTCGGATCATCTCGACCAGACGGTCTTCATCGTCGATTAAGATCTGAATATCGAGAATGTAACAGGGAAGTTCCAGATTAGAAGTAGAGAGCCTGGTCGCGTCTTTAGCCGTGGTTATCAGTCCGTCCGCTCCGCGGGACTTTGCCTCCTTAACGAGTGCCTCGAGTTCTGATTGCTTGTAGTTGTGATGGTCGGCGAACGCGCGGGTGAATACGGGCGCGAACCCTTCACGAAGCAGATGATTGAAGAACGAAATCGGGTTTCCTACTCCGCAAAACGCTCCCAGTGTTCGAGACTTAAGGGTTTCAGCACTCGCGCTTTCGCCGCCGAGTTTACGAATGCCTGACGTCACCATCCGCGCTGAGAAAATCGGAACTGCCCCAACCATTTGCTCCACCACTGCCCTGATTGAACGTAGATCTTCCACCTGTTCCGCCCTGGTGATTACAACGCAATCAGCACGTGACAAGCCGGCCGGAGGTTCTCGCAACCGCCCAGCAGGAAGCAAGCTGCCGCCGCCCCAGGGATTTGTGCCATCGATAGTCACGATATCCAAATCGCGCGCCAGGCGCAGATGCTGAAAGCCGTCGTCGAGCACCAAACATTCAGCGTCCAGGTTCTTGACAGCCCATTCACCAGCGGCCACTCGATCCGGATTGGCGACGACCGCAGCGATTCCGAGCAGATTCTTGGCAAGGAGAAAAGGTTCGTCACCGGCTTCTCGTTCGCCGGCCAGAAGCTCAACCCCGTTGGAGACTACCAGCTGAGTTTTGGGATTGTCTCTGCCGTACCCTCGCGTTAACACACAGATTCTTTTTCGCAAGTCTTCGGCGGCGTCTCCGCTCGCTATTGCGCGGCAAACCCACTCCACTAAGGGCGTCTTCCCGGTCCCTCCCGTTGTCAAGTTGCCGACGCTGATGACCGCGGCATCCAGCTTTGAAACGGAAAACCAGCCACGCCGGTAGGCTGCCAGGCGCGTCCGCGTAAGCGCACTATAAACTGCGCTGAGAGGTATTAGTGCTACCGCCGGCTTCATACGATTGGCCCACTCTTGGCGCGTAGTGAGCCGACCCGCTCAATGCCGTTTGCAGGGTTGGAGAGTATTGAGCTCAGCGATTTGATCGTGCGCTCAGTGGCGCCGCGATTTTCACTCACCAGCCTTTGTGCCAGGTCGCCAAGTTCGCGCCGCCGGGCCGGGTCGGCAAGCAACTCCGAGATTACATTTGCCAGCTCCACGATTGCTGCTGAATCCGACGCTGGTTTTAACTGAATGATAGCGCCGGCTCTTACAAAAGTTTCCACGATTGACTGAAAATTGTAAGTGTGAGGCCCGGTAATCACAGAGGCACCCGATGCTGCGGGCTCAAGGATGTTATGTCCACCTGTCTTCGCGATGCTTCCGCCGACGAAGACAATCGAGGCCAGCGGATAGATGGAGTTTAGCTCGCCGATGCTGTCAAGGAGCACAACCTCAGCTTTTCTATCGCTCGGATCTCGTGGCCAGGTTCTGCGGGCCCAGCGCAGTCCCGAAGCCTTGAGCAAATCAGCGACTTCTGCGAAACGCTCCGGGTGACGGGGCGCAATTATTAGACGGGGGTTCGCCTCCGTCTCCGATTCAATCCGGGAGATCACCTGCCTGAGACTATTGAGGATGATCACTTCTTCCGGGGCATGTGTGCTGGCGGCGAGAATCAGACCCGAATGGCCGGTCAAATTAAACCGCTCCCGAAACTCCATGGTCAATGAATTAGATCGGGGCAAAGTGCCGGCATCGAATTTCAGATTGCCGGAGACGAGAGTCTTACTGGCGTCCATTCCCAGGGAACGCAGGCGCTCGGCATCAGCTTCAGTCTGCATTATTGCCAAGCTTAGCGAGCTTAAAACTCGCGTCATAAAAATTCTAATTAGACGGTAACGACGGAATGACTGTTCCGAGAGTCGACCGTTGACTATCGCGACCGGAATATCCTGCTGTTTGCATTCACGCAGAAAACCTGGCCATAGTTCTGTTTCCATTATCAAAACAGCGTTGGGGTTAATGGCCTTCAGTGTTCGGCGCACGACCCAGCGCCAATCGAAAGGGAAGTAGAAGACTCTGGCTGCGTCGCCCTTGAAGATCTCGCACGCCAGATTCTGCCCCGTCAGCGTCGTAGTGGAGATTGCAATCAGATGATCTGGGAATTGTTCCCGTATGCTTCTCACCAAAGGGCGCGCCGCTTGTGTCTCGCCAACGGAAACGCAGTGAATCCAAATTACAGGCCGACCATCATTTGTTATGGGTGAGATTAAGCCTAAGCGCTCGCGGAAACCTGCAACATACTTGCCATGACGAAAGCCGTCGAGAATGAAACGGGGCAGTAGTATTAGGAAGCCCAGACCCAAGAGAAGGCTGTAGATGAAGTACATAGGTAGGACAGGCATTTCTGCCTGTCCGGGTCCTTTTTAGCCTCAAAATAATCCGAGCAAGACCGGAGATTTTCCTTTTCTCATTCAAAGTTTTCATTTGTCATCTAGCAGACTGCTCTTACTCCATGGCGGTTGCCTTCGATGAAAACTGACAACTGAGAAATGGCAAATCTCTTCTATTTCACCCCCACGAGCGCTTGTCCCCCACTGACAGACAAGAACGTCTGTCCTATTAAGGCCCTTTACTTGGCGCGTTCAATGTAGCGCCCTTCGGTGGGGTCGACGCGAATGCGGTCTCCTTCATTCACAAACGGCGGCACGGTAACTGTCACACCATTTTCGAGCACGGCGGGCTTGTTTACATTGGAAACAGTCGCGCCTTTCATGGTGGGATCGGTGCGCGTGACAGTTAATTCCATCGACGGAGGCAGGTCGATGCCGATTGGAGCGCCTTCGTAAAACTCAGCTTGAATCCTGAGGCCAGGAGTCAACCATTGCGCTGCGTCGCCCAATTCTTCGCCGCTTAAGGCGACCTGCTCGTAGTTTTCCGTGTTCATGAAATGATGATGCGATCCATCCGAATACATAAACTCCATTTCATGCTGCTCAAGCATGGCGCGCTCCACCGTATCAGCCGAACGGAACCGATGCTCAAAAGATGAGCCAGTCCTAATGTTCCTGAGCTTTGCCTGCACCATCGCGCGCAGATTACCTGGCGTGTGATGGCGAAATTCCATAACTTTGCAGGGCTCGCCCTCGAAAAGAATCATCATTCCGCGCCGAATTTGAGTCGCTGGGATAGCCATAAACCTGTTTCAGTCTCCGTTTAAATGGATTGTCTTGTAATCGCGAGCTATTGTTTTACTAACGAAACCGTTTGGATAAGCATCTGGGTCTGGTTTGAAACGCGTAGTCTAGCGAGCGCTGCGGGGCTTTGTCCAGTAGCCTATCTTCCCGTGAAGCAAACTCAGCACAAGCTACCCTTGTGCGTCACTTTGCATATTAAAAGGCGGCCTCACCGGGACTAGAATTTCACCCCGGATTAGCCGCCTTTTTGAGGAGCCCACCTACCTCGATTGTGTAAACGTCGTGGTGCTGGAAAGGTTCCAATATCAATATCGAGCTGTGCTAGGCGGCCCGGGCCCGCGGAACTCTACGCTGGCGAGCGACTTGTTCAAGCCAGCGTTGAGCATCTTCATACCTGGCAAAGCGGCGTTCATCGAGCCGGAATGCCGCCGTGTGGTAGTAACGGCGTCCGTTGATCATCCGTGCTGCGTGCTTAATATGCAGCATCTCGTGATAAAGAATGTATTCCACGAACCATTCGGGCACTTGAGTTGAATCGAGAGACTTGCTGATCGTAATCGTCTGATAAACGCGATCGTGATGCCCAAGAATGCTTCGTGTTTTCCGTTGCGACCAGGTAAGCGCCGGTTTCTCGAGACTGGCATCGAAGTATCTGCGATTCAGTTTGGAGAACATCCTGGTGAGGTCATAGACGCTGCCCTGGGCGCTGGAAATCATCTTCCGCCCGCGGCCCCGGCGGGCAATGTCCGATGAGCGCATCACTTCCGGTGCTAAGGAGTAGTCGCGGTAAGTTAGATCGTGAACAGCGGGGACTTTTTTCCCCAGCAACCGGGCTACCAGCACAAACGCTAAAGCGCGCATAACTTCAGGCGGGCTGTCCTTACAGATATCGGACAACCGCACATAGACTTGCCCTGAACGCACCCTGATCGTATGGCGTAATCCGGCATACGGATAAAAACGCACGTCAATTACCGGCACGCCTCGGCTGCTACCCAGGTGGCGAAAAGCATCAGCAAAAAACTTCTTCACCTCAGACATTGCCCAATACTCCTGACAACTCGCTTCGCCCGCTTGCGGTTCAAATGTTAGTCCCAATGCATGAAGAGGCAGGAACCTTCTGACTCTCGCTCCGGCTGTTAGACCCGAGGGGATGGGGTACTGAAAGCCTTCGGTTACGGCTCATATTACGGAGAACTCTTGCCGAGCGTCAATTGATCCGGGGATGGGCCCAAAAACCTCAGAAAAAACCGCGAAATTGAGGCCCGAAGCGGGTCGAACTGGCGGCGCAAGGTTGGTGGGAAGCCGCATTGGCAATGGAAGTGGCTACAGAAGGGGCTACCCCTTGAGGGGCGCTTTCATTCGGAAATCAACTTGACGCGGGCAGTTCATTTAAATCTTTGCAGGTGTTTGGATTATCCAACCCTTGGCTGGCGTCCATCTCTCCCACGCAGGTGTTTGCAGGGCGACAAAAGATTCCTTTATACTGCGGGAAGGTGGTCATTTAGCTGAACTTGCTAATTCTTCTAATCTTGAACCTGAGATTACATGTTAGTGCGACAGAGAATAGGCTTTACTAGAAATCTTGATGCCCCGTCACAATCCAACCGTCCATTCCTCGGAAAAGAATAGTCTCGACGCTCGCGCGCAGGCGGTGCTTGCTGCCGTGATCAAAGAGCACCTCGTCACAGGCGATGCTGTCGGCTCGCTTGTTCTCGCGGATCGGTTTTCCAACAGTCCGGGCTGGAGTTCAGCGACGATCAGGAATGTCATGGGAGAACTTGAGGAAGCGGGACTGGTCGAGCAACCGCACACGTCGGCAGGCCGAGTGCCAACGGATCAAGGTTACCGCTTTTACGTCGATAATATCCTGGAAGAAGGGCGGCTTTCCCGCGCTGACCTCCGGGCGATCGACAGAGTGTTCACGTCCAGCGGGGTTGATTCAGCTACTTCTTCTGATCGCATTATGGAAAAAATGTCCCACGCGCTTTCAGAGCTTTCCGAGAACGTGGGCATAGTCGTTTCACCCTCGCTCGCCGATAACCGGCTGAGTCACATTGAATTCGTTCAGCTCTCTGATAAGCGAATCCTGGTTGTTTTAGTTACGATCTCAAACATCATTCACAATAAAATCATCCGGTTGGAAGACAAGATTACGCAAGACGAGCTCGAGCAGACCGCGCGTTACCTGAACACCGAGTTTGGTGGCAAGAGCTTAATGGCAATTCGAGCTGAGATCCTCGAACTTATGCGAGAAGAGAAGGCCTTGTATGATCGCTTGCTCAGGAATGCCATTCTGCTTTGTGATATGAGCCTGGAAGGTGAGGAATCAACCAGCGGGGACGTCTACGTCGATGGCGCTTCAAATATCCTCAGTAAACCCGATTTTGTTGACGTTGACAGGATGCGCGAGTTGTTTCGAACTTTTGAAGAGAAATCCCGCCTGATCAAAATTCTAAATGAATGCGTGTCTCGCGAACAGCATGCAACGCTGGGAGATGTGCATGTTGTTATTGGCCGAGAACATCCCATCTCCTCGATGCGCAATTGCACCTTAATAACCGCCCCCTACCGGTTTGGTGCAAATGAACACCTTGGCACGCTCGGCGT
>DASXQM010000199.1:0-26286 GCA_036507195.1 Pyrinomonadaceae bacterium
TCACATCTGGCGCGGACTTCAGACAACTTCCTTATTCCTTGAGCTTCACCTCTTCGGGGTCCCATTCATAGGAACGTCCTTTGAAGTAGCTCAAATTTGTGAGCAGTGCCGGCCCGGCCGCGCGGAAGCCGAACAAGGCATTCTCAGTGACGGGTTTGCGCGTGCGCACCGCATCGAGGAAGTTTGCCAAGTGATCCGCCAGATCGCTGTACCCCTGGGCCGTGACATAAACTTCTTCCCTGGTGGAGTTCAATTCTTTCAGGTTCTCAGGATACTTAGTGCGATACTCTTTCTGGATGGTGTCCTGCATGGTTTTGGGGAAAGTATTTGTGCTGAGGCCCGGCTCCTTCGCAAGCGGTTTGCGAGTGATGGTTACGCCCCTGCCTATCGTCATAACTCCTTCGCTGCCAACAAACCTGAAGCCTTCTTCCCCGCCTCCGCCGTCCGCAAAGTTCACCTTCAGCGACAGATTGAATCCCGGATGCGTGGCAGTTTTCGGGTACTCGTAAATTCCCAGCATCACATCCGGCACGTCGCGCCCGTCTTTCCAGTAGCGCAATCCGCCAGTGGCCATGACGCGCACCGGTCCAGTGGAGCTGAGGACGAAATGCAGGCCAGAGAAAAGATGCACGAACAAGTCACCCGCGACACCTGTGCCGTAGTCCCGATAATTACGCCACCGGAAGAAACGGATGGGATCGAAAGGCATCTTCGCCGCTTTACCGAGGAAGCGCTGCCAATCAATAGTTTGCGGAGAGGCGTCCGGGGGCAACGTATATTGCCACGCGCCGAGAGCACTGTTGCGATTCCACCACGCCTCGACCAGGTTCAATTCGCCGATAGCGCCGGCGTTGTAGAGATCCTTTGCCTTCTGGTAAACAATCGAACTGACGCGCTGGCTCCCCACCTGCAGTATCCTGTTCGTCTCGCGCGCCGCATCAATCAGAACCCTTCCTTCATCCAGGTTTTGCACCATTGGCTTTTCGAGATAGACGTCTTTGCCTGCCTTCATGGCCTCAAGCGCCACTTTCCGGTGCCAGTGATCGGGCGTGGCGACGATGACAGCATCGACATCGGGTCGTGCGAGAATCTCGTGGTAATCACGCGTAGTAAAAAGCTGCTTGCCCCATATTTCCTGCGCGCGTGACAGCCGGCCGTCATACAGATCCGCTACCGCGACGACCTCTACACCAGGCCCCAGTGGGTTCGGATTGGCTTGATCAGTTGACGGGCCGGTGCGCCGCAGTGCGGCATTGGTATCAGACATTCCCTGACCGCCAACGCCGATCGTCGCGATCCGAATCCTGTCGTTTGGCGATGCCGTCTGAGTCTGCTGTTTGCTGGGCTCTATTAGGTGGGTACCCATTGAACCCAAAACGTCACGAGACGCGCCGACCATTAACGTGGTTGCGGTTGCTAGTTTGATGAAGTTACGTCGGGAGGTTCCGTTGGGGTCATCCATATCTTCCTCCTAAAAAGTTCACATCGCTTTAGGGAGTGGTTGCGTACTGTGAAGGTTGAATTATGTCGCAGGAATAGCAAAAGCTCCTACAATGAACGAATCTTGATCTTACGGTACCAGGCTTCGTCGCCATGATATTGCAAGGCAACATGGCCTTCGCGATTCTCAGCAAATCTTGGGAAGTCTTTGAATTTGCTCCCGGCAATCAGGCGCTTCAATTGGTCGCTGCCCAATTCGTAAGCCAATACCTTCCTGCGGTTGAGCCAGTGTTCGACGTGGCCGTTGTAAATGATGACGCGAACCCGATTCCATTTTCCTACCGGCTGAAGAACCTTGTTGACCGGAGCAATCAGGCCGTAAAGAGCGCCAGCGGAAGTCTTCGGATCTTTGCCGTCGCGGTGTTTGGCGTCGTCAAGCACCTGCATCTCGGGCCCCGTTTGGTATGTTTGGTCGAAGTCCTCAGAGACAAGGTAGATGATGCCACTATTGCCGCCCGGCGCGATTTTCCACTGGAGTTCCAGTTCAAAGTCGCGATACTTCTCTTTGGTGATGATGTCGCGGGACTCACTGCCAACAATGGTTCTAATGGTACCGCCTTCTACTTTCCAGACCTTATCGGGAAAGGTATCTTGCCTAAATCCGCGCCACGCGTTTGTTGATTTCCCATCGAAGAGGACCTTCCATTTCCCTTTCTTTGCCATTACTGGGCAGCAACTGATCGCCAACATGAGCACTAACCCTGCGAGCTTCTTGATCATCTTCTATCTCCTTCGGAATAGATGAGCCGTTCGGGCCTGAGCAGAAGTATTCTGCGGCCTTCGCATTAGAGAGTCCGGCCAAAACGCGACGGTCGTTGCGATTGAGTTCTAGGTTCGGTCAGACGGGATAAACTGCCGGAGCCATAAACGCCGGCCGAGGTCTTCCGGGGCCACAACTACTCTCGAGAAGCATCCATCGGCGACACGCTCCAAGTCGTTAAGCCATTCAGATTCGATCAGATAGTAGACGCTCGTTTGGGCCACGAGCTCTCGATTCGGAAATTGATGCGCCCATTCGACGAGAACCGCATCGCGCCAAAAGGTATCGCGTCCAATGATCTCTATTCTGATGCGGCCATTCATGGCATCCTACTTTTTTAGGGGTAGTTTTAGCTAAGATTTGAAAATGCGATTGAGCTCTTCTACCTGCTCTCTTGCCGCGCGCTCATCTATGGGGTCGCCATAAAGAGCGTCAGTCACATTGGAAAACAGATTCTGCAGCTCCCGCGCCAAATCATCCGTTGTAGCTAAGCGCAAGTTGAGCTGTACCTTACTCAGATCTAACGGAACGCCAAGTGTAGGACCGTCAAGCGCCGACAGATTGAAGTAAAGCACACCCACGAAGCTTAGTGGTCCAGTTGACTCGACCATAGGTCTGCCTAGTTCATCAAGCCGCGGGCTTTCAAACGAATGTAGCCCGGGCTGGAGCTCAGTCTCTGGCCCTTTCTCCTGCTCCATCTTCTGGTCCGATGTAGACGTTTGGCTCGTCTGGGCTGTTCCTGTGAGCAACTGCCGGCGCACTGGCGAGACGCCAACACCTCCCTGGATTGCGACGAGGCGTGCTTCAACATTATCCACAAAACGCATGCTGAGTTGAGGAGAGTGCACGACCATGCGACCGGTAAGGATTAGCCTGCCATCAGCGACAGCGGCTGTTGCCGGAACGAAACTGAAGCTGTAGTGATGGCCTCGCACTTCAAACTGGCCAGCGACAACGCGGCCGCGAAGTAGGCCATGAATTGAATGGAGCTTGCCCTGATTACCGGTTGGGCGAGCAGGTTGTGAGCCAGGATTCACGACTTTTCTCAGCATCTCGGCGTCCCTTCACCAGGCCCTTCACAGCTCTCCTCGCTTATATTCCTCGGCAAGATACTCACAAGCGCGCAGGGTAAGAGCCAGGATCGTCAGCGTCGGGTTTTGATTAGCCGAGGAGACGAAAGACGCGCCGTCTGTAACGAATACGTTCTTGACGTCATGCATCTGGTTGAATTTGTTCAGCACCGATGTCTTCCGATCGTTGCCCATGCGGGCTGTGCCCAGTTCGTGAATGATCCGTCCGGGAGCCGTCATCTGGCCCCCGGTGGAAACGACTTCCGCCCCGGCAGCGCGTAGAATTTCCTCGCTCGTTTCTGCCGCATCTTTGGCCATTTCCCGTTCATTATCCGAATACTGAATGTGCATCTTTAGCACCGGAATTCCCCAGGCATCTACTACACCTGAAGGGTCCAGCTCCACATGATTCTCGAAGCGCGAAAGCATCGCGGCGCGTACCGTCATACCGACCGGCGCCGTGTAGAAGCGCCGAACCTGCTTCTTGTATTCAGCTCCAAAGCCGGTAATCAGGCGCCGGGCCATACCCGGAAAAAGAGAAGTGCCCGATCCACATTCAAAGCCATAGCCACGCAGGAATTTTGGGTGCCTTGTTTTCTTATCGAGATTACGGAAGCGAGGGATGAAAATTCCAGTAGCTTTGCCATCTTCATTGATGGGATCGCGACCCGCAAGCATAGGGAAAAAACCCGAAGCGCCGATGCCTCCGAAGTGGTCCACAAAGTAATGGCCGAGCACTCCCGAACTATTTCCCAGCCCCCGCGGATGTTGTTGCGAACGGGAATTGAGAAGAATGCGCGTCGATTCCAGTGTTGAGGCGGCAAGTACGATCACTTTTGCATCAACTTCGTACTCGTCGCGGGTGACACGATCAACAAAAGCAACTCCCTTTGCCTTGCCAGTGTTCTTGTCCGTGACTATGTGGCGGACAATTGAATTCGGACGAAGCGTGAGCCGGCCGGTCGCGGCGGCGAGAGGCAGAGTGGAGGCGATCGAACTAAACATCGCGTTTACATCACAGCCATCTCCGCAGTGACCACAGTAGTGACACTTACGACGCCCTTTCATAAACGGTTTAGGCTGGCTCGTGAGCATTGCTACGCGCATGGAGATTCCACGGCGGCCGGTTTTTTCCGCGCCCTTTCGCAGCAGATGTTCTCCGCAGGTCAAGGGCATCGCCGGCATGTATTTGCCGTCGGGCACATGCGGCAGTCCATCCGCGTTTCCGCTCACGCCAATGAACTCTTCAATGCGATCGTAGTAGGGCGCCATTTCGGCGTAACTAATGGGCCAGTCGTCACCAAAACCATCATGAGTGGCCGCTTTGAAATCAAGGTCAGACAGCCGCCAGCTTAGCCGGCCCCAGTGCAGCGTCTTGCCCCCGACGATGCGCGCGCGCACCCACATAAAGGGGTTACCCGGGTCGGTGGTGTAGGGATGCTCCGAATCCTTAACGTAGAAGTGGCGGCTGAAATGGGAGGCCGTGTCCTGCATCCACTGCTCTTGCTGCTTCCAACCCGGCGGCCCGAAGCCGCGATACATTACTTGATAAGGCCAAGTATGATGTGTAAAGTCTCGGGCGGGATTCACGGGCGGCCCGGCCTCCAGAACCAGAACCTCGAAGCCGCGCGCAGTTAGCTCTTTAGCAGCCATGCCTCCTGAAGCGCCGGAGCCGATGATGAGAGCATCGCAGACTTTAGTCGATTTCAA
Organism: Pyrinomonadaceae bacterium; assembly: GCA_036507195.1. Taxonomy (GTDB): domain Bacteria; phylum Acidobacteriota; class Blastocatellia; order Pyrinomonadales; family Pyrinomonadaceae; genus PSRF01. The sequence continues at coordinate 5,041 of DASXQM010000199.1, forward strand.
TGTTGTCTCGCGTGTTGTCAGGAAGAATTGTAGAACGGTTCACTTAGCGGTCGCACCATAACATAGGCGTAAAACGCTGGGCAAGATTTTAACTCTATGTCAAACGAGAAGAATGTCAGTCGCAGAGCTGTCCTGAAAGTGATCGCTGTTGGAGTTGGCACCGCGACCGCTCTACCGATTCTGGAAAACCGTGTCCTGGGCCAACATGAGCATCCTGACATGCAAATGGGCCAGTCGCAGGGCGCAGCCGTCCCAACCGCGGAAGGTGGCCGATTCTTTAATCGTCAAGAGATGGAGACAATCGCGGCGATCTCGGATTTGATCATTCCTACCGATGAGCATTCACCGGGCGCCGGGGCCGCCGGAGTGTCCGACTTTATTGATTTGATGGTAAGCGAATCGTCAAATGAAACCAGGGCACTGTGGCGTGACGGTCTTGCAGCAGTGGACAGGATGAGCGAGTTGCAGTTTTCCGCAGTTTTCAATCGGGCAGGTCAGGAACACCAGATATCATTGCTCAAAGCCATCAGCAGGAATGAGCGAAGGCCCAGGACGATCGAAGAACGTTTCTTTGTTGCTATTAAGAGTTTAACCGTTGATGGTTACTACACTTCCGCTATCGGCATTCACCAGGACTTGCGATACCAGGGCAATGCATACTTGAAAGAGTTCGTCGGTTGCACACACCCTGAGCATATGAGTTGAGGCAAGCTCGAATTCATATACACACCACTCACTCAGGCGGTACTGCCTTCATGGGACCGCCGCCTGAGTGACTGGGACTGATTTGTTGCGATGACTTTTAGAGACAGGATCCTAGAGTTTCAACTTCTCCAAATAGCTCAGACTCTGGGGAATTTGCTGAACTGAAGCTGGCGATTCATCTTCGATGAAATACCATTTCACGCCGGCTTTTCGGGCCGCCCTGAAGACAGCGGCCCAATCGATCACCCCGGTGCCAAGCGGAACGTTGCTAGTAACGTCCGCATGTCCGGTGAAAAGTCCGGTGGGAGTTCCCCGCTTCATGTCTTTGACATGCATCAACTCGAACCGGCTGCCGTACTTCTCCAACAGCTTCACCGGATCGTGGCCGGGATGCACTACCCAGAAGACGTCCATCTCGAAGTGGACGAACTGAGGTTTCGTCTCGGCCATCATGAGGTCGAAGAAAGTGCCATTGCCGTATGGCAGGAATTCATATCCGTGCGTGTGATAAAAGAACTTCAACCCGTGTTTGGCGAGCGCTTCACCAGCGCGATTGAAAACCATGATAGCTTCGCGACAGGTCTTTTCGTCGAAGGGATCTTTATGAGGAATCCAGGCGCAGCCGGCATATTGCAATCCTAAAATCTTCGCCTCCCGGGCAACTCCCTCGATATCGTCGCGGCACTGCTCATAAGAGAAATGACCAGCGACCGCCTTTAGTCCTCTGCTGTCAAGCTCTGCCCTGAATTTCTCAGGCGTCAGTCCATAAGTGCTGTGCGTCTCAACGTACTTGATGCCAAAATCGCGTACTTGATCCAGCGTTTTTGGCACATCTCTGGCGAACTGCTCGCGTAGACTGTAAAGCTGCAGACCAATTCGCTCTTTGACGTTCTGGCCCATGTTGGTCTTCCGGGGCGCTATGGGGAATGGGTTCACTGAACTAATCAACGCAAATAGGGCGAACAGCGAAAGCGAAAATCGTAGCGATTGTTTCATGCGAGGTCTATAACATGAATTGTTTCTGACGGGAAGCTTTCGCAAAACACCATCTCGGATGCGATTCGGATGACTACTAATTCCAAACGTCGTAGGGAATCGATCTTCCACTAACTGGCAGCCGCGGTGGCAGCCAACAAGTAAGCGTCTGCCACGATTTTGCGATGGTGCGCCTGCGAGCTATACGCTTTATACCCTCTAAAGTGACTCCCTAGCCGCGACTATTAGTTTCTACGCCGACAAAGAGGATTACGCGCTTTACGCGACGCTTAGCGCTACCTTGACACGGTATAGGCCGGCGGTTCGAATCCGCCCGCGCCTACCAATTCTTTCAATAAGTTACCCCGTACAACCACGTTTTCCGTTGCTCTAAAACGCTCCACTTATCCACTGCTCGTTTTCCGCCTGATTTTCTCACACCGAGAAGCGCTTAATAAGACCCGCTTGGTGTATCAAAACGCCTTAAGGTAACCAAAACACTTGGCAGCCAATGTTCGGGCGTAGTAGCTGGCGGCTTCTCAACCCGGAACGCAGCGGAGCGCTCAGAACGAAGTGGCGAGTTGGCGGCTGGGCTCCCGTAACAGAATGAGAGCGAAGGAGGGGGAAACTAAATCAGCTTCTTTTGTGATTTCTAGAAGAGGATGCGAATGTACAAAAGAAGATGCGAATGCATACAGAAGAGGGTGCGAATGAAGGTTGGTGGTCCCTGGTTGTAGGGAATTATTTTAGGTTTGGTCCTTCACAATTCCTGGCGGTTTGGTTTCGCCTCCGATTGCCGTTGGCCATGGCGCGGGTGCTGCTTGAGGTGCAAGGGGTCCTATGACCGCAAGAAAAGTGCGCCCCTAAACAACGAGGAGCAGAGAGAAAGAAGGCATTCAGTAAGGAAAAGGCCCGGCATCAGCGCGCACCGGTCCATTAATTGATAGGAGATCTCCTGGTCGCGCATCCGCTGCATGCGTTATGGAACTGACTTAGCGAAGGGCATTGTGGTGGAAGACCTTCCACCTACCCGCCTTAGATTTGCTTATCAGGGTAACCACCACCCAACCGAGCGCCCATACGGAAGCTAAGAACACTCCGACGTCTAACCAGCTTCCGTCCTTCAGATAAAGTGTGTGAGACATCTTTGTTGTCGATTCGATATAGTCTAGAGCTTTCGCGAAGTTTAACGAATGACTCCACCACAGAAGGTATAACCCTATCAACGACAACAGCCCTAAGAGGTCTGAGCCTCTGGATGTAACATGCTGTTAGGCGTCAACACTTCAAGCCGTAAGGAATGTAAATCGAGGTCCCAATCGTGGAGGTCAGGTTTTGCTCACAGGCGAATGCCAAGGTTCAGTTGAGTGTCTCATTCAAACAAGTACTCCTCCTCCTAAGGAACTACGACAGCGGTGGGTTGGCAACTGACTAGTTGATAACCGAGTTGCCGAGCTTTGCGCTGCAGGGATTTGAGAACACCGACCTTGTATTTCGTTTAATTGTGACATCGAGGGTCAGGAAGGTGGAAAACTAGCGGCGCGAATGCGACTGGAAAATGTGTTTTTTGATAATCGCAAAACTGTAGAAGAGACAGAACGTCTCAACCACCATCAAATAGCGACCATCTAACATCGTTCAAAACGACGGCACGCAGCCAACAAGGAAAGCCAGTGGCCTATTGATGAGCGAACCCAGCAGGGCACACGGTCGCTTTAAACGTGGAGGCGAACATTTATTCGTTGTTGTCTTACCGTGACACACACAAACGGCGGTTACACTTCGATTCTGAACTAAGCACCATACCCGCCCGTGCCATACCATGAACTGTTCGATCAGTGAGTATGCTTCGACTGGGTCAGTATGTTCGACAAAGTTACGCAATTGGCTCGTTGGGATGCCAATGTGACCTGCCCAAAATCCGCCGTCTTGATAATACGACGTTCGCCTAGTGCGAAATCACCCATGCCAACCCCTGGACCCGGTCGAGAAAATCGTTATAGGGAAAATATGGGCTACGAATTTTCAACTCGTGAGCGAAATTTTCAAAGAAACTGCCGCTCCAATTTCAGCCGTTATTGGATCGTCGCATTGAGGCGCCGGTTCGTTTTTTATCAGGCGTCGTCCACCAGACGCACGCCTCTATAGGAAGCTCTGGTGCTCGTTTTTTTACTAGACTCGCGTGAAGAGAGCGAAGGCCTACAATCAACAATGATCAAACCCGGACTGCCCTATCCCGCTGGGACCTTGACCGCCAGTTATTCCCGTCACCGTCTTGGTGCATCCTCCGCAAGTACAATTACCTCCACCTGCTTGGGGAGGGCAACTTGAACATGCCAGTGTTACATTTCCTGTGTTCGACCCTCCGGAGGTAACAACGAATGTCGGTACGCAACAACCGCCCTCTGGTTGGTATGACTTTGCCGAGGTCCAATTGGATAAAAAGCTTCTTGCAAGGCTCGCAGACATCGGATTCTTTACCTTCGAAGGAGGGACGGGATAATCTACGTTTTCAAAGTATGAGGTCTCCTTATTAAGCTTTAGACGGGAACCAAATGTCCACACTGTCTCATCCGTGTAGCCAACCGTTTCAACGAATAATTCCACCTTGGCAATTCTTGCCTTTCTCTCATTGATCGCACCAATGAGGGCCGATTGACTGCTACAAGTATCGTCGTCTCTAAATGCCATGTTATGCTTCTGGCCCTTCAACACGCGTAAGCCACCCGGCGCTGTCAGCGCATTCGGAAACACATAAAAAGTCCCATCTTGTAACCTGACGCGGTAGACGCTATCCTCGCCGTTAATTGTGAAATTTATCGCGTAGGCTATGTACGAGATTGTCTTTTCAGATTTGTTGATCCCATCGATGGATAAATGCTTTGTCCAGTCGTCGGTAGCCACAATGGATGATCCTGACAAGACTTCCTGCTTTCCTATCCGGACGCTCTTGATTTCTACTGGCGCATTCCACCAGTCCGTTATGTTTAAGGTTAGTTGAGGGTCCTTTGAATTCTGAACCTGCCGGGAGCGAGCACTCAAGGAGTGGACTCCCAACAACGCGCTCGACATGGTTAGCTCGTGAGGTCAAGGAAAATATCAGAACAGAAAAAGTGAATAGGAGGAACAGGCAATGAGGATGAAGCGCATCACTACTTATCATTTGTCGCCTATCCTATTGCTGCTGGTTTTAGAGGCTGCGTCATTCGCCCAGGTTCCCGCAGCGAATAAGGCCAACGCCAAACTTGCCGGTCGAATCATCATCGACGGCCAACCTGCGCTGGCCATCCAGGTTCTGCTCAAAAAAAGAGACAGCCAAGAGGACCTTGCCTCCGCCTCCACGCAATCACCTGCCGTCAGTGCAATAACCAATGCCGACGGGCGATACCAGATCACAAATTTGGCAGCGGGCGCCTACCGCGTCTCGGTCTATGCCCCCGCATACGTGATCGAGGGAGAGAGCCTCTTGTCATATGAGTATGGCAAAAACGTGAGTATTGCTGAGGGAGAGCAAATCGAGAACCTGGATTTTTCATTGATGCGTGGAGGGGTGATCACCGGCAAGGTAACCGACGATTACGGTAAGCCTGTGATCGCCGAAGGCGTCGGAGCTTTTCGACTAGACCAGCAGGGCAAACGCGACAACACCGCCGCCGTCCAGATGTTGCGGTGGCAGACCGATGATCGCGGCGTGTACCGCATCTTCGGTCTCGAGCCAGGACGGTACGTAATCGGCGTGGGCGCTTCGAGCAAGGACTCATTGCAGCCCATAGGCAATCGCGGTTCGTACAGGCGCACTTATCATCCCGACGTCGTTGACGAACCAAGCGCCAAGATCATTGAGGTCAAGCCGGGCGGCGAAGTAGAAAATGTGGATATCAAACTCTCGCGCGCAACAAAAAGCTACACGGCATCGGGGCGTGTGATCGACGCTGAGACTAGCAAGCCTCTTCCCGCGGTGACGATCGGATGCGAATTTGCGAAGGCGGCCGGATCTAACTTCAGAATGGGTGACACCACGACCAATTCAAACGGCGAATTCCGTATCGAAGGTCTGTCCCCCAACACTTACATCGCTTCTGTATTCAATCCAGGACCGAGTGATCTCTACTCCGACCCAGTCAAATTCGATGTTGCTGACGATGACGTCGTCGGACTTGAAATCAAGATGATTCGTGGCGCCAGTATCAGCGGTCTCGCCGAGGTCGAAGGCACGCGTGATCCGTCTGTGCTCGCGCTGCTCTCACAAGTGGCGGTACGCGCAGAGGGCACGTCGCAAGAGACCGCCATGTTAATAATGATGCTAATGCAGGGCGGCGGCGTGGGCACTATCAACTCCAACGGAACCTTGAGAATTGCCGGGGTCAGGCCGGGCAGGACGCGTATCGTGGCGCTGCCCCCTCCTGAATTAAAAGGCTTCACGCTCGCTCGCGTCGAGCGCAATGGAGCCGAAATCAAAGACTTTAATGTGGCGCAAGGAGAGCAGATCACCGGTGTGCGCCTCGTCTTTACATACGGCACAAGCGTCCTCGCAGGACACGTTGAAATAAAAGGCGGCGCGCTGCCGTTGAATGCGCAGATGACGGTCCGTATTGTCCGCGAAGGGGTATCACCGGACGAATGGTGGTTCGCAAAGCAGGCGAACGTAGACGCGCGGGGGCAGTTCAGCATTGAAGGCGTGTCAGAGGGGAATTACAAAGCTTACTTGATGATCTTCACCAACGACACCAGTTCCCCACCCAACTTCCCCAGAATCGAACAGTCCGTCTCCATTCCAGCCGATGTGCGGCGAGAGATTACGCTGGTTCTGGATCTGTCGAAGGAGGGCAACCAATGAAGTTGATGGCGGCGCTCCATGCCGCTTTTCTCGCTTTCGTGTTCGTCCTTCTTGCGCTCACCGTCGTGGCCCAACCCGCCGACGACGGGATCATCAGAGGTCGCGTCATAACGGAAAATGGGCAGCCAATCCCACACGCTATAGTCAGCGTCTTTGGTGTCAGTGGCAGGGTGACACAAACAACTGTGACGAGGGAAACCGTCACTGATGAGGACGGCAAGTTTATGGCGACCGGACTCCAAGCGATTCCATGTTTGGTTTCTGCATGGGCACCGGGGTATGTGCCCGAATCGGATGGCGCCGTCCTCAATCCATTCGAACTGACTGAGACACACTTCGTCAATGTGGGGGAAATGATAACGATCAGGTTGATTCGCGGCGGCGTGATCACTGGCCGTGTCACAAATGACGCGGGTGAGCCAGTCATCGGTGTGCCCGTCAAAGCGACACGCATTAGGGATGAAACCGGACGCTCGACTAGTGTCGATGTTGATTATGCGTACTTGTGGACCCGCACGACTGATGATCTCGGCGTTTATCGAATTTATGGCCTTGCTCCCGGTTCGTACATCGTCGCGGCGGGCGGACGCGACGCTTCTTTAACCCGAGTTACACCATTCGCTGGACGAACAACTACCTACTATCCGTCGGCCACGCGCGACGCTGCGACACTGGTGAATGTCGCAAGCGGCCTTGAAGCGACGGGCATCGAGATTCGTTATCGAGGTGAAACTGGCTTTGCTATCAGCGGCAGAATCTATGGCGTACCGGGAACGACTGCCATAACGCAAACGTCCACAAAGATTTTTCTTCGAAGCCCCACAAGCAGCGAGACAATTGAGACAACGAGCTCTGAATCGAACAACAATCAAAACGGCTATGCGTTTTACGGCGTTCCGAACGGCGAATACGAACTCGTCGCCAGAAATGATGGGATGGATGGAGATAATGGCCTGGCTTCGACGCCGCGTCGTGTCACAGTCAAGGGCGCAGATGTGACCAGAGTTGATCTCACACTAGCACCCAACGCCACTGTCTCGGGAGTGATTGTCGTCGAGAAGGTGGACTCAGAGACCCTCGGATGCAAAAACCATCGCGAGTCTTATCCTGAAGAGATCATCGTCAGAGCAAGGCGCGACGACCCGGCAGAGAAACGCGAACGTTTAATGCCGGTGTTTCTTGGTTACGGTGTTGGCATTCCTTATGACAAAGGCGTTTTCACGATACATGACCTCAAACCGGGCCGCCATCGCATAGAATTGGAACTTCCGGATGAGACCTGGTATTTGAAGACAATGGCAATGACCGGCTCCAAACTTTCGATGGATCCGCGTGACGGACTGACTGTGAAAGCCGGCGACAAACTTACTGGTTTGAGACTCACCATCGCCCCAGGCGCGGCTATGCTTAAAGGCAAAATCACGGTGGCAGAAAACACGAAACTCCCCACTCGGTTACACGTTCATTTGATTCCTGCAGAAGCCGAAGCAATAGACGATGTCCTGCGATTTGCTGAAACCAGTGCTGAAGCCGACGGTGCCTTCACTTTCACAAACCTCGCGCCAGGGAAGTATTTCGTGCTCACGCGGGCGATTCCCGGCTCCGAGCCAGGCGACAAGCTAATGCGTCACGCCGCGTGGGAGCCTGCCGAACGGCAAAAGCTTCGCAAAGAGGCCGAAGCGGCGAACCTTGCGATCGAACTGAAACCATGTCAGCAATTCACCGGTTACGCGTTGCGATTGACAAAGTAAGGAACGAAATGAATCGCTATAGCAGAAGAAATGTTCTATGGACTCTGATTCAGCAATTCCTTGCCAATATTGTACTCCCCTCGCCTCATCAAAGGCCGGCATGGGGCTTTTGGCTCCTCCCTCCCCCCTCATAAGCCAGCCAATTCCACGTGCCGGTCGGATCGACATTGGCGAGTGGGTTATTGAGACAATAGATGTACTTGTTCCAAGTTTGTGGGTTTGTAGGAATGCTCGATGATAGAATCGGGTCTGGACTCGTAAATCGTCCTTCCATCGACGACTGATAGCGCGCCTGCGGAAAGTTCAATCCTGTTTCCGCGTCGTTCTCATAACCCGTGAACTTCTGGCGCACTACATCATTACCACTGTACCCTTGCGTCGTCGTGCGGCCGTTGGTGAACCGCAAAGTCAGCAGCCGAGTTCTCACCTCAGCGACACAGTTGTGCTCCTAGTTAGAACGCTCGCGTTGTGAATGGATATTGTCGCTCCGCAAAGCTAGTCGCAACCACTTCTGTACTTTCCGAAAGCAGTCGCATCCTCTTTTGTAGCCAATCGCATCCTCTTCTGTGAAAAATGCCCTTTTTGACTCTCTCAGTCGCATCGTCTTCTAAAACTCACATCTTGTGTGACTTCTAGAAGAGGATGCGAATGTACAAAAGAGGATGCGAATGATTACAGAAGAGGATGCGACTGAGGGTAGGTGGTGGTCCCGATGATGGAATTATTTTAGATTGGGCCTTCGCCGGTCTTATGGCTTCGCTCCGCCCGCAATTGCCGTTTGCAATAGCGCTGGTACTGCTTAACGGGGTAGCTGGTCCCGACCGCAAGAAAATTGGTCTCCTCAAAATAGCAAAGAGCAACAAGAAGAAGCCATTCAGTATGAACGCCCGAATTGACGAGCCTTACTTGGGGTTGATTAATTGTTCTCATAATCCTTGTTTCCTAAACCAAGGCATTGTCAGTCACGCGTAAGATGCATAATGGAACTGGAGCTGTAGCGACAGGTTAGGCGACACGCCGCCACTAGCCCGAAGCATTGCTGAACAGGTTGGTCATGAGCGCTTCTCGATGACGAACGGGACGGCCGGAATCCGAGAAGCGCAGGAGACGTCAAGGGCCGCCGCCGACTTCGCGCCGATGAACGCGGCGATCAGCCTTTGCCCGCATTCGCCGAGCGATCCGAACGCGTGGCCGTTGTTCGACACGATGACGTGGCGCCCGTTCGCGAGATGCTTCGCGACTTCCTCGGCTCGCTCGGGTGGGGTGACGGGATCTTGATCACCCGAGAACAGCAGCGCCGGCACGCTGGAGGTAACCGGCTGCCCACGCACGCGTGAGAGCGAGCCGCGAGGCCACAAGCTGCAGGCCCGTCGCTGTTGTTGAAGTCGGTAGTCGCCGCCAAACGTCCCAGCGGCCTCCTCGCGCGCCCTGTCGACGTCGATGAATGGCACGTCCTCCGTGCAGGTCACAGAGAGATAGAAGCCGACGCTGATCTCGCTGCTCGTCAGCATCCGAGTTTGGTAGACCATCTGCGTGATCGGCGAGTAGTCGCCGCGTGCGAAGGCCGAGACCATCGCGGGCGCGCGTGCCGCGAGTTCCGGACTGTATAACACATTCCGAAAGGCCTCGCCGAAAATCCCTCGGGTGAGCATCAACTTGACGGCGCGGCCGTCCGCGCTCTTGGCCTGGACGATCGCTGGTGACCTCTCGAGGCGCCCGATCACCGAGCGGAAGTCGGATTCCAGCGCAGGGTACGCGGCGCGACACGCCGCGCCCGCATGGCACCGCGCAACGAGCATCCGCCAGGCGCGTTCACCATCGGTCGCGTGGGTTACCGGTTGCGCCACCGATTGCGGGAGCACTCCCTTCAAGGTGACGGTGCGGGTGTGCTGCGGGAAGTCCCGGATATAGATCTGCGCCGCGCGTGTCCCGTACGACGGAAGTCACTTAACGCGTTCACTACTTCTCGCCGATTCCAGCCACGATTTCACTTGCCATGGTATCTAGCCGTGTGTTTGCGTGTTCCCGTCGGCTTCATTCGACAGAAGAACGATGCCCATACTCAATTCGGGAAAGACGACGCAGTAACTAGAAAAACCAAAACTCCCGCCGCTTTGCCAGATTCTTCGATGTCCGGCTGAAGTTTTATTCATCTGCCCGTTTAAGCCAGAAGCATATTTACTTATGTCTCCCCATGTTGTCTGGTGCGACAATTTAATCACTTCGTTACTTTCACTTAGGTGAAACTTGATATACTTCAGCATGTCGGAAACAGAAGAATGCAACAAGGTATTTACGAACGTCATCATCCATTTTTACTTTCTTCTCAGTGACGGCCTGTGCCAGTAAAACTCCCGTAAATGTTTTCGTGATCGAAGCAATTTCATAGATTGTATATTTTGGGCACTCTTTTCACGACTTCCGCAATACAGTGTCACTGGCGACAGACAGTAAATTTGGATGGTCGAGTGTGTAATGCAGACCACGTGATTCCTTGCGCAGTAATGCGCTTTCAATGATCAGTTCAGCTACCAGCGCCAGGTTGCGAAGTTCAATAAGGTCCGGCGTCACTTTATAGTCCCAATAGAAGCGATTGATCTCTTGCTGCAAGTTTTGTATGCGCGTGCGTGCTCGCAGCAGTCGCTTGTCTGTGCGAACGATGCCGACATAGTCCCACATGCAACGTCGAATCTCATCCCAATTATGCGTCACCACGACTAGTTCATCCGCATCAGCGGCGTCACCTGTGTCCCAAGGCGGTAACCTGGAAACACGAGAGTTGGAAGTTAATTCCTGAGAGCTGGCTTTTTGCGCGGCGCGGTGCGCTACTACTAGTGCTTCCAACAACGAATTACTGGCGAGACGATTGGCTCCATGCAATCCTGTGCATGCTACCTCGCCTGTGGCGTACAGTCCCTGAATCTCCGTTTCACCATCAACATTCGTAACGACGCCACCACATTGATAATGAGCTGCCGGTACAACGGGAATTGGTTCGCGCGTCATGTCGACGCCAAACTCCAGACACCGGGCATAGATGTTGGGAAAGCGGCTCTGGATAAATTCGGCATTCTTGTGCGTAATGTCCAGCCACACACATTCAGCGCCGGTCTTTTTCATTTCCGCGTCGATTGCGCGAGCCACGATGTCACGCGGCGCCAAGTCGGATTGCTCATGATAGCCGCGCATGAACGGTTCGCCATCCTCTCCGCGCAACACACCACCTTCGCCGCGCACGGCCTCGCTGATCAGAAATGACTTGGCCTTCGCACTATAAAGACACGTGGGATGGAACTGGATGAACTCCATGTTGGCGATTCCCGCACCGGCGCGATAGGCCATGGCCACGCCATCACCGCTGGCGATATCGGGATTGCTGGTGTACAGATACACTTTGCCCGAGCCTCCGCTGGCCAGTAACGTGACCTTCGCGACAAAGACCTCAACTGTCTCGGTCCGAAACGCGTAGCAGCCGAGACAGCAATTTGACCCACCCAACCCGGTCTTTTCCGAGGTGATGAGATCGATGGCCATTAGGTTTTCAAATACGGTGATGTTCTTCTCGGCCGCAACGGCCGCGAGCAAGGCGCGCTCAATCTCGCGTCCCGTAATGTCGGCTGCGTGCAGCACGCGTCGCCGCGTGTGCCCGCCCTCGCGTCCGAGATCGTACTGGCCCGGTGCGCTCTCGCTAAACCGCACACCCAATTCGATGAGTTCGCGCACCAGCGCCGGACCTTCGCTGACGATCGTGCGCACAACATCTTCTTTGCATAATCCCGCGCCCGCTCGAAGCGTGTCGCGCACGTGCAGGTCAAACGAATCATCACTGCCGGTGACAGCAGCGATGCCGCCTTGCGCATAGTTAGTGTTGCTCTCAGCGCGATCCTTCTTCGTGATGATAGCGACCGAGCCCATCTTCGCCACCTTCAAGGCAAAAGTCAGCCCGGCGATGCCGCTGCCGATAACCAGAAAATCAAAGTTGTGCTGCCTGGACATATGAGCTGCATGTTATCCAACCACAGCGAAACGTCAAAACATCAAGTTCTGCCTAAACGATTGCTGACTCCCTGGGTCCCATCCGGCTTCCAACCCCCCTTAGGCGTCGGCCATAAAATTCTGAAAACTTTTCTGGCTAATTTCTGACTAGCCTCTTTCGCTTGTCATCCTGAACAGTATGAGGTGTCATGCGTGGGTCGTTTGAATTGGCTTCTCTGCGGGCTCGACGTTTTTTTCCTGCCGATCATGGCCTTTTGCCTGGTCGGTAATGACAAACCGATCATAGTGCGCTAACGCGTTTTGCCAAATCCGCCGTAATGGCATCAGGTTCCTGTTGGGGAGAGTAAGTGACGGGCTCGCCGATGATCACAGAAACCTCACCCGGCCAGGCAAAATGTCTACCTGCTCTTTTCAGTTCCCACAATCCGTCAATTCGCATCGGCACCACAGGGGCATCTAGTTTCTGAATTAACAAACCCGTGCCGGGCATGAAGGGATTTAGTGCTCCATGCTTTGTCCGTTGCCCTTCGGGAAACACAAGCAGACTAGAACCCTGATCCATCTTTTCACCAGCAAACATGAAGCTCCGCAGAAAGCCGCTCTTTTGCGGCATCGAAAAGACATTGAAGAAGAAAACGACTGACACGTATTCGAGCAGATAGAGCAGACGAGTTAACACGCCCGTTCCAGGTTGCGGATGAAACCATTCTCGCAGCTGCTCTCCGTCCATGGCAATCGCCATTCTGGTTCGGAATCTTCCCGGAAGCGCCAACAGAACCAACGCTTGATCCGCCATAGTTACGTGGTTGCAGATGAACACTAACGGCCCACGAGCATTGCGCAAATGTTCCTTGCCCCTGATTCTAGGCCAACCCATGACGCGCGTGACCGGCAGGACAATGAGGTAGAGAAGGCCAATTCGCAGCCAGCTCAACGGCCAACGCTGTTGCCATTGTGGATAAGGATACGGCGCTACTTCTTCGTGCCTGCCTTCGCGAATTATCTTTTCAACTTCGGCTAGCGTGGTTGCATCGGTGAAGGCAGCTTCATCGATCTCTAATTGATAACGATCCTCGAGTGCACTCAACAACTCGATCCGGCCGAGCGAGTCGAGCTTTAGATCCGCTCCGAGCTTTGCAGATGGATCAAGCGTTGCCGATACGTCCTTGCTGATGCGCGCGATGATCTCAACGAGGTTGTTCGAAAGACCGATAGCAGAGGCAACGGTACTGCCGGAGATCTGACCAGCTCGCGCTAACTCAGCTCTTACGACTTCTCCGACAAGCTGCTTTCGGACCTTTTGCATTGCGGTACGCGGAAAGTCTTCGCCGGGCCAAACAAACCAGCGACGGATTTGCTGATGCGGCGCCAGAAATCTATTCACCCGGTTGATTACGGCTTCCGCGTTCGGGTGATCGTCGCGGAGTATCAGCACGGCGAGCGGTTCCGGCCCATGGGGGCCGTCGATTTCGATGACGGCGCCCGCTTTTATCTCAGGTTGGCGACCCAGCACGAGCTCCATGTCCGCCGGGTAAATGTTTATACCCGCTGAGGTGACAATGACCTCTCTTTTTCGACCTTTGAAATAAAGGCTGCCTTCCTCGTCGATCTCACCAACATCGCCGGTGCGAAACCAACCGTTGTCTGCTGTTCTCGATTGCCCGGCGTCTTTCCAGTATCCAGGCGAAAGGTTCTCTCCACGCATCAGAATTTCGCCGTTCTCGGCCAGTTTCACTTCCTGGCCCGGCAGCACTTTGCCGATGGAACCGCGCCCCTGCTTGAACGGGTGGTTGACGCTAACAAGTGACGCAGTCTCAGTCATGCCATAGCCTTGAATCACAGCAAAGCCAAGCCGCTGCCAGAACTGTTCGGTGTCCGGATCGAGCGTAGCCCCACCCGAAATGAAGGCCCAAAACTTCCAACCGAACATGTTGTGAACCGCGCGAAACGTCCACCAGCGCCGCAGAAAATTTCGACCGGCCGACGAAGCAATCGCGTTCTGAAATCTGTCCAGCTTCCCACGTGCCTCGTAGTCGCTCTCGATCTTTTCCCGCAGCGCATCGAGAATGCGTGGCACGGTGATGACGACGGAGATTCGCTCGCGTTTGACGGTTCGAACGATTTGTGATGGGCTCAGAGACTCTTGCAAGAAAACCTCGCCACCGAGCAATTGCGGCACGAAGATGCCCATGAATTGTCCGAAGACGTGGCTCAGCGGCAGAAGATTGAGAAAACGAACGGGGTGAACCAGGCGCTCCCATTTCAGATAGCGCTTAATCTCCCGCTCAATCGGCGTCAGATTCGCCATGAGATTGCGGTGAGTAATGAGAACGCCTTTAGGGTTAGCCGTCGTTCCTGATGTGAAGACGATCTCCACAGTATCGTCGAAACGGTTGTCTGTCATGGAATAGGGTCTTAAGGAGTGAGGCGCGATCTGGAAGCTCAGCTCGTCGATCTCGATCACAGGCAGAGTTTGCTCGATTAATCCGGAAGTGGCAGCGTCACAGAGCGCGAGCGTTGGCCCGACCTGCTCTTCAACTCGTTTGACGAATCCAGGCTCGCTCTGAAGATCAAGAGGCACGACGATCACACCGCGAAGAAGACATCCAAAGAAGGCTGAAACCCACTCAGGGCTGTTCCTGGCCCAGAGCAAGACCCGATCACCTTTTTCGACCCTTCGCGCTTCCAGTTCCCAGGCAAACCGCATCGCGGTCTTCGCAATCTGACGGTACGACCAGCGCTTGACTCTTAGCCCGTGCTGGTGCGCGAACGCAGTCTCATTACCGCGTGACAGAAAATCGTCGACGTAACTGGCGACCGTCTTGGGCATCAATCCTGGATTCCGAGAAATGGGCTGCTATCGTGCCTCACACCTTCATACGAAACTTGAATGCCAGGTCATTTTGCCACGATTGCCAACCCCCGCTTACTCCGTTGTCGGGGTACATCGATCGGTTGAAGAGCACAAGGTAAAACTTTTTTGAACTGCAGCAAAGGCCAACCTGATGTGATATTCTCCTGAGCCCTACCTCTGAGCAGATAGTGCGAGCTCTCGGGCTCGTCAAAGAACTCTACCTCGCCGGGCTATCCTTCCGTTTGATGCACCTCAGATGTCCACGTTGATAGCTAGCGCGGATAAACGTTCTCCTTTTCTGCTGTCCATTGATAAGGCAGGTTGCACTGTATGGCAGTGCTGCCGTGGATTGCAGGGACTGGGCGGATCGATAACCTGCTTTATGAAACGAAGAGGCGACAGGTTTCTGGTGGGGCAAGGCTAACTTCAATGGTACAGAAGTAAGGCTAAAATTCTTGTGCGATTAGTGAAACAAACTGACTGTCCCGGCGTGAAATCGGCAATCGGCTTTGCCTTCTTACGTGATGGCCACACCATTCTGAAATGGAAAAGAGTCGATCCATGCATTGCTCAAGCAGACAAATTAGATCGTTAACAGCGGCCTTCGTGAGTCTTCTGGCCCTCTGCGCGCTACCTGGTTCCATCACCGCTCAGCAGGCCGAGAAACCACTCGTCTTTCGCAACGTAGACGTGTTTGACGGTTCGCATCTGATTCGAAGCACGACCGTCCTCGTTCGCGATGGCATGGTTCGCGCTATCGGTCAGGATATCCTGATCCCTTCATTCGCAGAGGTAATCGATGGTAAGGGTAAAACGCTCTTGCCCGGTCTCATCGACGCGCACGTGCATCTCGGTATTTCACAGGGAGAACAGTTCCTCCGTGACGCTTTGAACTTCGGCATCACGACAGAGCTTGAGATGTGGGGCTCCGATGCCAGTCTGGCGCTAAGGAACAAGATCACGGCCGACGCCATTAAGGATATGGCCGATTTGCGCACCGCGGGCACCGGCATCACCGTTCCACGCGGCCATCCGACCCAAATGGGCGGACCTCCGTTTCCGACTCTTGGTCCAAGTGATGACGTGCAGGCATTCGTCGACGCCCGGATCGCGGAGGGCGGGGACTACATCAAGATCATCTACGAGCATGCGTTTCCTACTTTAACAAAGCAGCAACTCGAAGACGTGGTCGCCGCGGCTCACAGGCGCAACAAACTTGTCGTTGTCCATGTCACGACGCAGCGCGACGCTCGCGACGCGATAGTAGCCGGCGCTGATGGCCTGGCGCACATCTTCGCGGATTCGGTACCCGAGCCGGGATTCGCCAAGTTTGCCGCCGAGCACCACGTCTTTGTCATTCCTACGCTGAGTGTCGTCGAAGCGCTGACCGAAACTCCCTCAAAACCCTGGTGGCAGGACCCTAAAGTGAGTCCATTTATTACGCCGTCAATGAGACGGAATCTCGAGAGGAAGTTCCCTCCGGATTTTCGTCCGGACTTGAAGCTCGCGAATGCAGTAGCAGCGGTCTCTGCTCTTCGACGCGCCGGGGTTTCCATCCTCGCAGGGACCGATGCACCCGCACCAGGCTTAGCTCACGGTCTAAGCCTTCACCACGAGTTGGAGTTGCTGGTGCGTTCAGGCCTCACGCCGCTTGAGGCCCTGGCGGCAGCGACTTCGGAATCAGCACGCGCTTTCGGCTTCCATGACCGCGGGCGCATCGCCGTGGGAATACGCGCTGACCTGCTGCTGATCAACGGCGACCCGTCCGTAAATATTACGGCGACCAGAGAGATCGTCGGAGTGTGGAAGCTCGGCGTGCGTTACTCACGCTAGTGAGGCCGAGTACGAGGAGACGGGAAACAAATTGTTTGGTGTCAGGAACACTAGTGTTTACTTAGCACACTTCAAACACATCAAGAAGTTTTTCGGAAAAATTCGAGCCAGACTTCGCTTTGGCCTCACGTTCAGCTAACGAAACATTAATAATCAAGATGGCGCTTCGTTAAATATCGACTTTACGCGGTGGTCGACTTGCCTCGATAACGAGGAATGAATTCCTCCGCCACAAATGACTCGTAAGAAGTTGGCGTAGTGTTCTCCGCCGTGCGTTCCTCTAGTGGTTTCATATAACCAGAATTTAGAGCTGCCGACATTTCGAGGATCAGATCCGCCACATTCGAGGACATTCCCATTTGCAGAAAAGCTGCCCTAACTTGTTCGTCCGGCAACTGGACATATTTAAGATCGGGTTTTCCGATCGCCTTACCGATGATTGTCGTGGCCTCGACATAACTCAAATCCCGTTGTCCAAGCAGTTCGCGCGTCTGTTTATTGCCGAAGTCAAGAGCAAGAAGTGCCTTGGCAGCCGCAGCCCCTATGTCGCATGTGGCAATCATGGGAAACGCCAAATCGGGACGTAATGGGCCAGCCATCATGCCCATCGTTTGAATAACACCGATTTGCGCAAGGGTGTTCTCCATAAAGTAACCTGGACGAAGGTGCAAAACGTTCAGACCTGGAATGCGGTTGAGTGTTTGCTCAAGATAATGCAGTCCGGCGACCGGACCAGTCCCATCCCGCTTATCCGCCCCAACGCTACTGAGCGATACCACATACTTAACGGCCGCTTGCTCGATTGCCTGGCCAATCGCATTAGTTGCTTTATCTTGATCGGCTCGATAGTCCTCGCTAGTCATGCTTGGTGGAATCATCGCGTAAACTGCGCGTGCTCCAGAGAACGCCTTCGTCAGTGCGGCTGCGTCCGTCACGTCACAAACAAACGCCTCTGCTCCTTCCGCGGCGAGAGGCTTCAGGCGCTCAGCGCTTCTGCCAATTGCCCGCACCTTTTGGCCTATGCCCAAAAGTGTCCTTGCCACAATACTTCCAGTATTGCCAGTAGCTCCCGTGATTACGTACATCATTGCCTCCATAAACTCCAAGAATGGTTTCTGTTTGACCGTTCGACCGTCGTTTAGCTCACTTCGGAAGGCTTAATTTGTCATCAATTAGCAGTCCGCTGAAATGCCAGCTAGCCTCGCATATTCAAGAAGCACCAGCATTGAAGGCTCAGGCTGCCCGTTTCTATCTCGAAATCCTTCCCGGGGCGGCGCTGGGTTTGGCTGCTCGGATTCGAATCCGAGCAGCGAGCCTCATCCTTCGCTGAGAGTGGTAAGCATCTAATATTTAAAGTCGAAAGCACCTTCATAATAGGGAGTGCGCCGCCCGGTGGCAATAAGGGGATTGCTAAATGCGCACTCCTTTTGGAGAGCGGCGGCAGTGGGTGAGGACGCCGCCGCTCTCAATCCTGCAGCAGGTACACTCTCCTGAGATATAAGCACTGGTTAAATTCAGTGTGATCGTCACGCTTTACAAAAAACCTCAAGCCAATCAGCTCCAGACCTTTTACAAGGACGCTGTCGCCACATGTAGCAAGTCGCCGTAGTCACCTGCAAACGGGAAGACGGTGCGACCTCTCGGTCAGGAGAACGATACGGCTTTCGCTTTGCTGAACGCCCTTGACGAGACTCAACGATAACGGTAAAGCTTGATCCGCTGGATACCGAATGTACCCGTTACCAACCGCAGATGTCGGCCTTGATGGGTCTGATCTCCGTTTAGCCAACGACCGGGCAGCCATTGACCATTTTTGTATTTACCTTCTTGCGCTGAAAGTATGCCTACAATTTGATCAACCTTATCCGCCTCAAAGGTGATTGTCATACCAGTACCGGCAAAGACGAATTCATCCGAACCAATCGCAATCACCAGTCCCCCGGAGATCACAGTCGGAGTCTGGGAATTCTGCGCGACAGGCAATGGAGTAGAACGATCGTAGGTGATGTTCAATGTGTAGCCACCCAACCGCACCTGTTGCGGCAATCGTTGCTCAACACCCTCAGGCAGCAAGCCGACCATCAACCCCTTTCCTTGAGATTCGAGAATCAACGGGGCCAGCTGCTGTAATAGGTCATAACCATCTGTCAGGAATTTGCTCGTCACCTCATCCAAAGACTCGATGCTGAACGGGCTAAAGCCAATCGCATCATGCTGACCAATCGCGTATAACGCATCGACTGCGTTGAGTGGGCCAGGCATATTTTCCGGAATGAACACCGGATTGTCAGCCCGATGAAATTTCCGGACCCATTCAGCAAAGTTCGGGAAGTAAATGTCTGGTGATAAAAAATCGATCTTTGGAGCGCCAGCTCGCCAAACGTCCATGACGTGAGGGAGCGGCCCCGCGCTTGGATACTGACCCGGTTGGTATCCTGGGCGGATCAGCGCCGCGTTGACAAACATGGGCAGCGGGTATTCGGCTTTACCGAGTTCGGCAACTCGATTTACGTAACGCGCAAAGTGCCAAGCCATGAAAATTTCATCTGTTCCTGGTCCCTTGCCAAAGACTCCCTCCCAAGTGCCCCTTGTCTTAAAACCGTTTGCGGCCCATACCGCCCGGAATTCGGCAATAAGGTTATCCTTGCGTTGCTGCAAATAGTTCATCAACTCGACGGGTACCGGCTGATTGAAAAGCTTGTCCGCGATGGCGCTGCGGTCACGGGAATCCGGAATCATTCCAATCTCGTTTTCCACTTGCACCATGATGACCGTGTGTTCGTTGCCATCCACTTCGCGCAAGTGACGCATGAACGCCGCGAACGCGCGTGAGTCGGCGTCGAGGTTGTCTTTGCTAAAGGTCGAAAGGATCTCCATGCCCTTCCCAGCTTTGTCTTGCGAACGAGGGAAGCGTTCTTGATTTGTTTTTACCCAGGCCGGGGCATAGCACGACATGCTGTTCTTCCAGGACGCAAACCACAACGGCACGAGCCGCAGCTTGTATTTACGAGCTTCCTGGATTAAGCCATCCACCAAAGTAAAATCGAATTTTCCTTCGGCCGGTTCCATAAGCTCCCAATAGACGGGAATAAGAACTGTATTGAGATTTAGCGAGGCGAGCTTCGGCCAGATGGGACGCATGTACTCCAGGTTGGAAGACGTTGAGTTACCCAATTCACCTGCCAGAACGAGAAACGGCTTGTCATCAACGATGAGTTGTGTAGCAGCTCCTTGTTGACGAAGATGTGGGGCCGGATCCTGCTGCGCGCCACAAATGCGCACAAAGCCTGTTGCCAGGATGGCACTTGCGATAACGAGACTCAGTACCTTTTGTTTAGGCCAGTGTATCTGCAGGTTCACGCGACTTAGGCGAATGAACTTTTGGGAAGCCAATATTGCCTTATCAAACATAGTCAGCCTTCCTATTCCCGGAGTGAGATTTCGGTTGCCGTAGTCGTCAGCACATCATCTGCGGCTTTGCATTCAGCAGGAAACGAGCTGCAGCGCCAAACAAATACAGAACCAGGAGCGGTAGCGACCGGGTCCGGTAACAATAAGCTCATTTGTAACAGTCACGAACCAGGTCGCTACTGCTCCCGGTTCCGTATTCGTCGACACACGATGCCAGGGTTTTGCTTACCCGGCTTTGTCTTCAGCAGGAAGCGAGCTGCACCGCCAAACAAATACAGAGCGACCGGGTCCAGTAACAATAAGCTCATTTGTAACGGTCACGGACCAGGTCGCTACTGCTCCCCGTTCCGTATTCGTCGACCCACATTGCCAGAGTTCTGCTGACGCCGCTTTGTCTTCAGCAGGAAGCGAGCTGCACCGCCAAACAAATACAGACCCAGGAGCGGTAGCGACCGGGTCCGGTAACAATAAGCTCATTTGTAACAGTCACGGACCAGGTCGCTACCGCTCCCCGTTCCGTATTCGTCGACCCACGATGGTCTGTCCTATTTTATGGCTCGATATCGAATAGTGAACGACTCCATATCGGGTAGTGCATTTGCTCCAACATCAGAAATTAATGTTGGGTTTCTATTGCGAGCTTCTTGTATTAACGCAAGTCGCTTAATTAAAAGCCTATTTATCGTAAAATGCTCCTACTGTCGATCGAGAGAATTCAGTGGGGAACATAGATTGCAGAACTAACCGGATGGATGATGCCGCGAAACGGCTAATGCCGCGAACGTCGTGAACACATTAAGCTAAGCAAGGAGAATTAGAACGATGATTATGACCAACAAATTGCTACCAGTAGCCCTCGTTGCTGCCTTAATTGGTGGTTCAGT
>DASXQM010000200.1:0-18938 GCA_036507195.1 Pyrinomonadaceae bacterium
GTGCGGCGAACGATATCCACTATGTAGCGTTGCACGCCGGGCTCGACCCGCATATTTCGTACTTCGGCGCGACAACGCGAAATCGCTTCGGCATCCGGCAACGCGTGAATGTCCACCTGTTCCAGGCGTCTCGCATTGAACCCTGCATCCCAGCGCGCGACGACCTGCTGCTCTTCATCGACGGACGGATACGGCAAAAGAATCTTCAGCAGGAACCGATCGAGCTGCGCTTCGGGCAAAGGATACGTGCCTTCGTATTCGATCGGATTCTCTGTCGCCAGCACGGTAAAGATCGGCGACAGCCCGTAGGCTTCGCCATCGATGGTCACCTGGCGTTCTTCCATCGCTTCAAGCAGCGCCGCTTGCGTTTTCGGCGGCGTTCGATTGATTTCGTCGGCGAGCAGAATGTCTGTGAACACTGGGCCGCGTCGCAAACTAAACGACGAAGTCGCCATGTTGAAAACATTCGTGCCCGTGATGTCTGACGGCATGAGGTCGGGCGTGAACTGAATGCGGCCAAAGCCGGCGTTGATGATGCGAGCGAGTGTCTTGACGGTCAAAGTCTTGGCGGTGCCGGGCACGCCTTCAATCAGCGCGTGGCCTTCAGCGAGCAGCGCCACAAGGACCTGCTCAATTGGTTCGCTCTGGCCGACGATGACTTTGCCAAGCTCACTCGTTATGTGTGCGATGGTGTTGGAAACGTATTCAGGCACGTGTGAAAGGATGAAGGATGAGGGATGAAGGATGAAAAAACATCCCGGTTCCCGACGGTCTTCATCGATCCTTTCTCGATTCGAGTTGGTCGAGCTTTGATCCTATTCTCTTTCGGCCGACTGTCTAGCGTCGCGCGAGCGCGTTCGCAAGCCGAGCATTGACTCGATTTCGCGGAGGCGTCGCGCCATCCGCAGTGTCTCTTTCCCGCTGGTCGGTGCGCCGTTAACCGTATCTTCACAGTTTCGCATCAACGTTTCAAGCTCTTGCTGGTTGATGCCGGAACGTAGGGCGACTCGCTTCGCGATCTCTGAGCGAGGGCTGCTGTTGCTCAACCCTGCATGACGCACCAGCACGCGACGCACGCGCGCGTAAATATTTTCCAGCGCGAGATCGTGCGCCTTGGCGCGCTGCTGTAACTCAGCCATGGACGCCACGAACTCCAGCTTCGATCGCCGATCGACGTGCGGAAGCGGTAGCGGCCGCGCAAACCGGCGTCCCTGCGACCAAACGATGGCCAGGCCGATCAGCGCGAGTTGCGCACAAATGGCCATGACGGGCGTGCCGGAAAAATATTGGAATAGGGCGTTGTGCGTCGCGGCGCGTCCCTGATGAAATTCGTCGAACGCAATCAAACCGCCGCCGCCTGTGACCACGTTCAATGCGAGCTGCAGATTGTCGGCGCGCCCGATGCCGTTGTTCGCAACGATGAACGGATCCGACAACAGCACCACGCGCCCGTCGCCGTAGGGATAGTCAACCAGCAGCGCTCCGCGCTCGTGTCGAAAATGAACCACCGGCGCGCGCGCAACTTTGTCGGTCCTCGATTCGTCACTCGCGCCTGTCTCGGGCTCTGTCGGCGGCTCGTTATCCTCAGAATCATCGTTCTCATTATCGGAGGGAGTGGGCGTTGGAGTCGCGTGCTCTGCTCCTTTGCGCGGGCCGACGGTCATCGCTCCCATAAATCGCGACGGCATCACCGATTGGACGTTCCGCGCCATGGCCGTCGGCTGCGCAGGTTTGATGGGCGTCATGCCCGTTGTCATCTGCTCGAAATTGTTCGGATCGAGATCGCGCCACGGATAGCTTATGACTTCGCTCGTAATAGTCCAGTCTGCGGAGCCGACCGCCAGTCGCCGATCCGGATGACGATCGACGATTACCAGGCGGCCGCCGGATTCGACCCAACGCAGGACTTCAATCGTTTCGCGCCTGGAATAGGAAACCTGCACCGGACCGATAATGACAAATGTTGACGGCTTTGGCCCATTCACCATCAGCAGCGCCGACGAGCCCTCGCGCCAGCGCACTACCTGATGACCTGACTCGTGCAGAAAATCGTAGAGAGCTTGTGTGCCGGTCGCGCCTGAGTTGAACGTCGAGCGATCGGGAGAGCCTTCCGAATCCGCGATGTTCTCGACACGCACGTACGACGCCGCGTTGAGTGCAATCAGTACTACAACGACGACTATGAATGTAACGACGATGATCAGGCGTTGGCGCATCAAGACTCGTGTCAGAACCCGGAGCGGTAGCGATGGGATCGATCACTCAAGCTGATTCGCTGTTCCGGTCGCTACCGCTCGCGGTTCTGACCCCCACTCGAAACTCATTCCAGTCATCCGCGGCCGGCGGCACAAACCCGTACCAGTGCCGTTCAAAACTGAAAGTTAGCCGGCGCAGCGATTCGTAAAGCGAGCCCCTGTTTCTTATTGCCATCAGGTAATCGCGATTTGTCTTGTGCTGCGCAAGGCTGATAACTTTTCGATCGCCGAGTTCGCACAACAGAGCGATGTAGGCTTTGCGAATGGCGCCGCGCAAGTCACCGGCGCGTGCCAGCGCTTCCGCTTGTTCAAGCAGATCGGCGGCCGTTTGATCCGGCTCCAGGCGCTCACCCAGAACGATGCGCGGTTCGCGTTTTTGTTTCTTCTTTTTCTTGCCGCGGTTGCGCAGATATCGCGGCAGAAATTTCCAGATGAGAAATGCAATCAGTGCGATCGACAAACCGAACACGATGATCTGGGCGATGTTCGACAAACTGCGGCCGGTGCCGGGTTGAATCGGCTTGAATTTCGGAAACAGCTTCGCCAGCCAACGAATGAATTGTTCCCAGAGGCGTTCGAGCGCGCTTTGTTGTGCGACACTCTTGTCGTATTCAGGCCGGCGCAGAATTTCCGCCAGTCGCGCTTTGTTTGCATCTTTGTCGTCAGTCGAAGCCGCGGGCTTCATCTCATCCAAACGCTGGAGCAACGCTCGCAGTTGCTCGCGCGTGTGGCGAATCAGATCCCCATTATGTTGCCCGGTTCTTCTTCGTCTTTCGTATTCAGAGAGGGCTTCGTGAAACCACTGGTTATCGACGTCTATCGTCTGATTGTTGAAAAGGACAGTCTCGCTGGCCGGCAAGAGCTGTCGCAGCCGGGCCAGCGCATTCTGCACAAGTTCCTCAGCCTGAATCGAATTATTCGTGTAGTAGTCAGGCGTCTCGAGCTGCTGAATCACGCTGGCTGCCTGCGAGACGCGTGTGCGGTAATCCGCGAACGTTGCGGCGCGCGCTGTTACGGCCAGAGCCAGGACGAATCCCAACGCGGCGAGCTGGAAAATCTTGTTTAGATGCGACTTCGCGATCATCTTCCCAAGCGTCATTGCAGGCCGAGGACACTCGGCGGAGGCATGGGCGCGGGCGGCGGTACAAACCTGGCCGTGCGGCGCGTGACCAGCGCGGGCGCGAAGGGCGACATCACTCCAGGCAATTCAGGCATTGGCGGAAGCTGCCGCGCCGCCATCAATTCGATGTCGTAACCTTCATGCCGCACGCGTTCATCGACATAAAGCAGGGATAGACCGAGCATCCAAATCGGCGCCAAAAGGATGTGACTGCATTGCAGGATCACTTCGTAGCCGATCGAATACCATGCCGGCCATTCCGTCCCGAACGGCGAAACGTCCACGCCGTTGGCCCAGCCGTACCAACCCAATGGAATGATCAGCAGAGCGAGGGCCGAGTAAGTAGCGAAGAAAGTGAACAACGTCATCGCCATCAGCCGGCGCACGTTACCGCTGGCGAGGGAAAAACTGCGGCCGATTGCGGAGCCGACCGTGCGGCCTTCAACCAGCATCGCCTGGGGCACGTAGGCCATGCGGCCGGCGAGTAGAAAGAAAAGAATCAGGGCGAGCACGATCGCCGCGATCGTTCCGATGATACTCACAAGTGCAATCGTCCATTCCGGCATCACCTGACCGATTGCGACCGCAAGTAGCAGCAACAGCGCGAAGACGAGATAGAAACCGGTGAATGACAGCCACGCGCAAAATCCGAGCCAGATTGCCACGAGAATGCTGGCGCCCAACAAGCCCCAGAAGCGCGACTTCACCGCGCGGTAAGTCGAGCGAAAGCTGACCGGCTCCTCCCACAATAAATGCGCGACCAGATTGCGGGTCGCGCCGCCCATGACGATCAAGCTAAAGAGAGATCCAGTGGCGATAACGATGCCGCCGCCGAACGCCACCAGCAGGTACAGCAAGAGTCGAGCGCTGCTTGGTGTAGCCCCGATGGCGCGGAATGCGATCGTCGTCAAAGTCGATCCCGCGGCCGAAACAAGCACAGGCGGCGCGGCGATGCGAATGAGCGTGAGAAAATGGCGGCGATAAAGCCTGACCGCGCGATCAATCAGATCACCTGCGCCCAGCGGCGCAAGCGCGAGTTCGCTATTGACTGGATTCATCCACAGAAATGATCCTCATTTTGTGAAGCCGAATCAAGCGTCCAGAATACCGTGCGAAAAGCTGGGCAACGGCTCGAGCCGGTGGAAAGCGGCCGAATCACGTCGCGTTGGGTGCTGTGAGAGGGATTGAGGGTTCTGGCCAAACAAGTTGTCGGCGCGCATGTTTTGGGTCTATAGTCAGCGTTGTTAACGCAACTTCTAGACAACCGCAAGGAGGAGCTTATGTGGCGGATTTTCTTGAGCCTTCAGAGTTTGGTCCTCACTATCATCTGCCTCGTTTTTTCGGCAAATGCACTGGCTCAGTCTCCTCCATCCTCAATTCAGCTCTTTATGCCGAATGGCGGCATGCCATCACACCCCATCCAATTAACCCTCGTTCGGAGTGACGGCTATACGGACACTGTCTTCACTGACTCCAAGGGCACATTACAAATGCGCACGCCGACGATTCAGGGAGTGAATTACACAGCGACGATCAACGGTGACAGGCAAACCTACGACACTACCACCATAACTTTTAGCCTTTATCGCAACACCCCCGCCCGCATTACGGTTTTTCTCAAGCCACTTCCTGCCGAGAAACGACCCGCCAAGGCCGATGCGGTTTTGGATGTGGCAAATTTTGAGGGAAACGTTCCGGCAAAGGCGCGCACGCCATACAAGCGGGCCATGGAATTGGTGAGTGCCGATCAACTAGAACGCGCTATCCCCGCCTTCCAGGAAGCCATTAGCCGTTATCCAAAATACGTGCGAGCCATGAATGATCTTGGCGTGACTTTTATGAAACTGCGCCACCTCGATGAAGCTGCGGATTCTTTCAGAAAGGCAATAGATATTGATAAACGATTCTTTCATCCGCGCATGAATTTAGGAATTGTTCTTAATAAACAAGGCAAGTACAAAGAAGCGTTGGAAATTCTTGAGCCTTTATACAGCGAGAACCGTGGAACGCTGGAGGTTCGCCTTGCTTACGGTCAGGCATTGGGAGGCGCCGGCGAGTTCGCGGAAGCCGAGAAGCTTTATCGCTCGACACTCGAGTCGAAGAATCTTGGGACGGCGACGCAGGCGATCCTGCACTTCAGACTTGGCGTCCTTTTGAATCGTGAGGGCCGATTCACAGAAGCGGTGTCAGAATTGGAAAAAGCAATCGCAATCGATCCCGATGCGGCCAATTTTCACTTGCAGCTCGGAGCGGCGCTCATGCAATTGCAAGACGCGGACAAGGCCGAACGTGAATTATTGCGCGCTTATGAACTGGCGGGAAACCAAGTTGGGACCGCGCAATTGCTGCTGGGCCACATCTATTACGCTGAGAAAAAATTTGGCGCGGCACAAAGGTCCTTCGAACAGTATTTGAAAGATGTTCCCTCTGCTGTGAATCGTGAACAGATCACCAGCCTCATTGCCGACCTCAAGGCCGCGTCAAAGAATTAAATTAAATTAACCCAACCTGAGGGTGCGAAAGTCTTGTTTTGCCGGAACTCAATAGGCGGCTGGAAAGATGCTTGACAGTAGCGCCGGCAATCGATCCGCTGCGCCTCCACCCCGAGTACAGAGACGGTGCCGGCGCGCTCCAATCACGATCAGGCTGAAAAAATATCCGATATAAAATATCCCGTATAATGGCCGCACCGCGGCTCAGTACTCCAGCTTCCCGTCGTACATCATGTCGGAAACTTTGAACCGAGCAGCCAGCTTTATTGTCTTGCTCAGTTGGCAATTGAACCGCACTTGTCCCGTCTCATCGTTCACGAACGGCTGATTATGAAGAGTACGCGGAAAGACGAATTTTGCGCCGAGTCCGTCATTGATCGGTGGCCTGAAGTCCACGAGCTGAAGTCGCTGTCCGTCCTTTCGCTCAAGATAGGTCACCTCCTTAAGCGATTCGAGGGTTGCACTTTTGAATGCCTGCAAGGCACTGCCACCCATCTTTGTGTCGCTTGCTTCGGCAACCACAGAAACTACGACGTAATCAGTTGAACCAGCGTCGGCAAACGCCTTCAACTGTTCAGTCATTTCCATTGATGGCTTTTCCAGTTGTAGCTTGCGCACGACGGCCTGGCGAATCGGTCTGGCCGAGAGAAAGCGAATGAAATATTTAATGTATCCAGTGACCGCGCCCTGAGTCGGCTTACTCGCATCTCGGTTCAACGCCGCCTGGTCGGTAGTACTGGTAATCGCTGCAGTGGATCCGCTGGCTTCCTGGGTCTCGACTTGAGTTTGTCCCCACGCGGAATCGTTCAGGATCTTCAGGACATCCTTCTGCGTCCATTCAGTCCACTGTTTCGTTTCCTTCTGCGCGCTTACAGCCAGCACAATCGTCAACGTAACTACGCACACACACACAATCCTAGTCATAATGGCCCCTCTCAAAACAAATCTTACTTTCCTTACCTTCTTGAAACTCAGCAGACATCAATATTCGAGTCTGCCGTTGTATTGCATGTCAGAGATTTTGAACCGCTGATCCAACTTTACACTCTTTGAGACCTCGGAGTAGAAGCGTACTTGCGAAAACTCAGAAGTGAGGAAAGGTTTACCGTCAAGATTCCTGGCAAAGACAAATTTTGCGCCCAAGCCATCGCTTGCCGGCGGGATAAATTGACTGAGAAACAGCCTCTTCCCATCGTTGCGATCCAGATATGTGTTGTTCTTGATGGTTGCAAGGAGTGCGCCGGCGAACGCCTGGTTCGGAGCGTTGGCGAAGCGAGGGTCTTTGGTATCGAAGGTCACAGCCACAACTATATAATCGGCAAAGTTGCGCTCGACGAAGCCGCGTAATTGAGCCGACAGCTCCGCGTTTGGTGTTTTCTGTGCCAGCTCGACTTTGCGCGCAATCGCTTCGCGAATCGGTCTGGCCGAGAGAAATACTATGTGGTAATTGACTGAGGTAGCCTGATTGGTGGCGCCGCGCACCTGCCTGTTGCCGCCGATATTATTTTCTTCGCCACGCGCGACCCGGGCCCCAACACTGGAATTTGAGAGAACAGGTGTCTCCCTGCTTGGATTAAAAACCATCTCCGATGTGTCTGTTTCGACCTGTGTGTGCGCCCAAGGCGAGTCATTCAGAATCTTCTGCGCTTCTTTCTCGGTCC
Organism: Pyrinomonadaceae bacterium; assembly: GCA_036507195.1. GTDB lineage: Bacteria > Acidobacteriota > Blastocatellia > Pyrinomonadales > Pyrinomonadaceae > PSRF01. Next base: position 7,529 of record DASXQM010000200.1, read on the forward strand.
ATTCGCTGTAAGGCTTTAACTGTTTCTGTGCGATAGCGGTAATCGCTAGAACCGTTAGGATGACAAATGCGAGAGCTTTCTTAATCATAGCGGACTCTTCTCCATTTCGGGAGTTGTTGTTTTGATGCGCCGTGGAGAGTAACCTGGTTCGGACGAGTGTCCAGTTTACTCCGAAAAAGCTCAGCCAGTCGAGCCGCAATTATATTCGGTGAACGTTGAGAATCTGTCAGACCCATGATCCAAAGCGATGTCCCGACGCATATAGTCAATGTGAACCGTGGACATCAAAAGGGTCGCATGCGAATCAATTAATCGCATGGTTATGCGCTCGATGCTGCGGTCCTGTTTGATCAAATCGGAAAGCAAAAAGTGTCGACAGGCGAAGGGCGGGATCGAGGAGAGCTTGATCCGCGCCAAGAGCCCTTTGGTTCCAAACACCTCAAGGATTGGATTTCCTTCAATGCTTTGGTCGTCAATGTTGATTATTCCAACTAACTCGTCAAAAGTTATCTTGTTTCCGTTTCGCTCAAAGCGGCCGCCCGACGTTACATAGTCCGTAGCCAGACCTGCACGTTGTTTTGGGATCTGATATCCGCGAGCTGCCCGCAAGCCCGGTCGGAAGTGAGTAAAGGCATGCGCCTCCCACTCGGGCACCCGCACCTCCACCTTCATAAACGTATGCGTTGAATCAGGTGCGACTGCCAAGCACAGCCCGCCTGAAAAATCGCTACTGAGAGATAGTCGCGAGAAATCGAGGCGACAACTCTGCTCGGCCCCTAAGCGAATCGCATTGTGCTCAAATTGCGCCGGTGGTAGCAGCGAACGAGCCTTTTCGTCTTTGCCGACCTGCCAGCTGACTTCACCATTAGCATCCACTACGTATGGAGAAAACCACAATGCTTCTTCATAAGGTAAACCAGTGCTCAGATAGAATCGTGATTCGAGTGTAATCGGTCCAACTCGCTTGGCCCGAAATAGTAATGGAGAAAAGAGGATGTTCTTAGCCCTAAATCGGCCCTCAGCATCGAAAGGAGGTATTGACGGTAGCGGCTTCGTTACTGGTTGATGAAGGGGATGATCTACGCTGAATCGATCGCGATCCTTCTTCTTAATAATCAAATAAGCGAAGCTCTTCATTGTAGCCTCGCTGTTGGTGATCACCAACATTCCACCGTTAACAGTCGCCAATCGGTCGCCAGTCTGCAAGACTTCGGACTTCGTCGAATGATGACTGCGCACATCCTGGCGCAGAGAGGATCGGTTTGATGTTCTTGTATCATCCCGCGACACGCTAAACGCTTCAAATGGATTCACATCGAAGCGGCCTTCATTCAGCCTTAACAATCTTGAACTCCGTGGTTTAAGATCGTAAGGGACTTCCATCAACTTATTGCCCAGACGATCACGCAGAATGATTTGACCGGCACCACGAATTTCGTATGGATTGAAGATGCCGACGGTGCAATCGTAATCGGAAAGCGACGGAAAGGGCATCGAATAATAGAAACGTGATTGCGTCTGCCATTGGAGTGGATCCGGGTTCGCATGGACGTTATCGAATGAGTTGGCTGTCTGCCACCGGATAAAGGCCGAGCTAAAAAGATCGGTAGCATGCATTGGTTCGCGGCTGGCTGGTCGAAGGCGGATGGTCAAGCCTCCCCAAAAGCTCTTTGAGGGCGCGATCAGATCGCGCACGGCGATGACTGTCGTTTGCATTGCGGGAACCTTGACCTTCGCCGTTGCGCCCGCAGAACCAATCCTGTGTCCCTCGGCATCGTACAGATAGAACTCATACTCGGTAGCATCGTTGCCATCGATGTAGCCGCTAGCACCGACGAACGTATCCGAGGTAAGCACGACTTCTGATCTGATTCCGTGAGCAGCGTCTTCAACCAGGAATGGCGCGCACAAGTCCAACCAGCAACTGCCGGTCGATTGTGCTCCAGGCCTGGGAGAATGCAAGCCCTCTGACTCTCTTGGGAAAGCTATGCCGGAAATGATTGGAATGGTCGCGAAGGCGCCGGCCGAGCGAGAGACCAGTGAAAGAAAACCACGTCGATCAAAGGCAGTCAAGGGGACCTCTGGGCCGCCATTCTATACCTTGATATCAAAAAAAGAGAAGGGCGGAAAACCGCCCTTCTCCCAGCGAGGCATTGAGTCAGGAGTTAGAAGTTAAAGCGAAGGACAAACTGCACTAAGCGTCCACCAGGATCCGTCGTGGTCGAAGTATCCTGATACGCGACTGTCGTCTGACCGAATGTCGTCTGGCCGAGAGTGCCGGACAGACTCGTCACGTCGTTCGCAAAACTTCCGACTTTGAAATTAATGTTGTTGAAGGCGTTCAAGAACTCCGCGCGGAATTCCAGATTCTTGCTCTCAGAGAATGTCACCTTCTTGGCCAGACTGAGATCGAACCGAGTGAAGCGTGGTCCCTTGAGAATCACTCGGCTGGACCCGCACTGACCGTTGAAGGCGAATTGACAGTTACCAAAGCCCGCTGGGGCGATGAACTGTGCTGCCGGATCGGGTGCTCCCAGCGAACTGTACCCGGTCGTCAACGAGGTTGCGTTCGCGGGGTTGACGTTGAAAGCCTTGATTGTGTTGTCAATCACGCTCTGCGGCAGGAAGAACACCGCGGTCGACTCCTTCCGGATTTTGATCATGCTCTGAAGTTGTTTTTGGGTCATATTAACCAGTTGAACGTTGCCGAGATCGAACGGCGAACCGCTCTGAATACGGAACGTGCCGTTTATGCCCCAGCCGCCAACCAGCCAGTTCATCTTGTTGCCGACGCCGCCGAACAGCCACTTTCCTTTACCCACGGGGAGTTCGTAGATGAAATCTCCCTTGAATGACTGGGTGATGTCAAACGGCGACAACGCTTTGTTGAGCCTTGGATTCCGCAAGGTGGTGTAATTGCTCTGAGCGATCGAGCTGCTCGCCTGAAGGTCAGTTAGGGACTTAGCGAACACGTAGTTCGCCTGGACCAGCAAGCCGGCCGAGAGACGACGTCTGACTTCGATCTGCAGCGAGTCGTAGCTGGACATCGCTCCATTGTCGACGAGGAAGACGCCATTGGGCACATCCGGATTGACCACAAAGAAGTTCCTTTGCAGCCCCGCCAAAAGTGCATTGGCCCGTAACCCCGCGCTGCCAGACAGCGTGCCGGCAACGCCGGTTGGGCTGGGTGCAACCCCAGTCAGGTTATTCGTTATCACCGTATTCTTGAAGTTCGTCGAAGTGTAAAGAGCCGCGTTACCGGCGCTGGCGAACGGCTGGGCATTCAGGTAGGCGAGAAAGATCGGCAACGGCGAAGTTCCAGTGCCTGCGCCGAAGAACGCAAAGCTTCCTGCTCGAGCGCCGCCAGCAATGTTATTCGCGATCAGATTAGCCTGCGCCAACGCGAATTCCTTCGCGAACCCGTTCTCGAGCGTGTTGACCTCGTTAATAAAGAACAAGCGGGTGAGCTTATGCGCTCGATTGCCAACGTAACGCGCCTCGATCACGGTGTCCTTCATGATTTCGCGCTGGATGCCGGCCTGCCACGATTGTGTGTAGCCGGTCCTCAGATTCGGGCTGAAAGCGATCCCCTGATCCGCTGTCCCTGGTGTAAATGGGAACGCCGGGCCAGCCGGGTCAAACACTGCTCCAGGCAGCCCGTTCCTCAGCAATGTCCCAATGGGCAGGCACGTATTGCAAGCAGAACCGTTCGCTGCTGTATCGTTTCCTGTGTTGCGAGCGACGCTGAAGGCCTGGCCAGGATTGACGTCTAAGCCAGTAGACCCCACGTTAGTGCCATCATTGACGTAAGCAATCGAGTAGCCGACGCGGAGAGCACTCTGGCCGCTGTTGCCAAACAGGCGGTGAAGGATTCCCGTCTTGAAGTCGGGACTGTAAGCGAGTCCAAAAGTTGGAGCGAAGTTGTTCAAGTCAGTGTTGTAGGCCTTCGATCCCGGAGCCAGCCGCTGGAATTGAGTGATCGGATTGGTGCACCCATCCGGGTGGAAGAAGTTATTCGGCCCTGAACAACCAAATATATTGTTGTAGCTGAGTGGGACCGTGTACGCGTTGTTCTTCGCGTAGTAGGGTCCCTGGACCTCGTAGCGAAGACCCAAATTGACGGTGATATTGGGACGGAAACGCCAAGCATCCTGAAAGAACACTCCCGTTGCCTTTTGTCCCGCTCGCTCAGTCAGGTTGCCTTGCAAGGTATAGGCCGCTTTCTCATCAGCCACAGCACTTCCGCCCACTGCGGTGACGCGGCCCACGAGCGTGGCATAGATGGCCCTGGCCTCGCCAAGCTGGGTAGCGCTGGCGCCGGGGAAGTTGGCACCTGAGAAGATGGCGTTCACCGGGTCGCCGCCGAGGGTCGTCTGGTCAATACCGAAAGTTACTGGTCTAAGGAAGTTGCCGCTGGGTATGAACTTGACGAAGAGATTGGTCCTCGTAAAGTCTCCGCCAAAGGTGTAAGCATGGTTACCCTTGGCCCAGGTGGCAGTATCGCTGAATGTCTGGACCGGCCCGTTGCGGCGTTGAATATTTGCAGTCGCAGTGGGTGTCGTGAGGGTGTTAGGAGCAGCCAGGCCATTGGTGATGCCCAGAGTATTACCACCCTGATTCACGAACTGGCTCGCGCTGACCTCGGGAAAGAAAACCACCGTACCGCCAACAAGGGCGAAGCGCATTTCGTTGCTGATATTTGAACCCAACTTGGAAACCAGGGTCGCGGAATCGGAAAAGCGATTCGAGTTCTGAGCACCATGATTCGGAAATTCCGGGAATCGTGGGTCGGCGTTGTTGAGAAAGTCCACTGCCGTGCGGAATATCTGATAATTGTAGACATTCGTCAGTTGGTGGTTTTTCGTGATGTTCCAGGTAAGGTTCACGGTTGGGAACTGGCGCTTCTGAAAACCAGTGTTGATGAAACTAAACTGATTTATGTTCGGCTGGCCTGAGATGGCTTTCAAACCACCCTTACCTGTACTCGCGTTAATCGCGTCAAGAAGAGGGCCGACTACCGGATCTTTTGTTGACGTGAAGCCAGAGGCGCCCGCCAAAGTAAGCAGGTTTCGGGTGCACTGCTGTTGCGTGGAGTTGATCTGAGTGCAAAGCGCATTCGCGGTTGTGCTGGTTCTAATCCACGAGAAATTTCCATTCAGCACGCTTGGAGCAAATACTATGCGCTGGCGAGTTACGCTTTCCGGCAATCGGAACTCTTCGTAATTAACGAAAAAGAACGCCTTGCTCTTGTCCGTAAGCAAATACGGGATCAAGATGGGTCCACCAACGCGGACCCCCGGCTGAGTCAACAACACTCGATTCCTGGGGGCTTTGTGATCGACCGGATCCTCCGGCAAGTCCCTATTGTTGAACCAATAGTTTGAATTGAAGAAGGAATTTCGATGATAGATGTAAGCGCTGCCATGAAATTCAGGCGATCCCTGGCGCGTGGCAAACTTGATCTGAACTGCCCCCTGGCCACTGCTTTCAGCGCCCGGAGTGGCCGTCGACATCGTCACCTCCTGGATTGCATCGGTCTTAGGTTGAATGTAAGTAAAGAACCCGTCGCTGTTCTTCAGTAGGGGATCCTGAACGTTCACGCCATCGAGCGTGATATTGACCGCGTTCTTAGGAAGACCGTTAACTGAGGATGTGCGCGGGCGTCCAACCGTCGACGTTCCGGGGAGGTTAATAATAAGGTCCAGCGCGTTTCGCGATGCGAAAGGCAAGTCTGTAATCTGCCGACCGGTAATGGTAGTGCCAACGGTCGCGCTCTGCGTTTGCATCAATTCGGCGCTTGAGCCTACAACTGTTACCGTCTCGGTTTGCGCACCCACTTCCAGCACAACGTTAACCGCGGTTGGCGTTCCGACATTGACTTTCACGTCGGTGACCACCGCCTGCTTGAAGCCTGAATGCGTAATCGTGACCGTGTAGATTCCAGTGCCCAGCGTTGCCACAGTGAACGTGCCGTTATCGCTAGTTGTCACTGTGTTCTCTAAACCGTTTTCTTTGTTCTTGACCACCACCGTCGCGTCTGCTATTACAGCGCCGGTTTGATCGGTCACAGCTCCTGAAATCGACCCAGTCACACCAGTACCCTGACCAAACACCGGCAAGCAAAAGGCGCCGAGGATCGCAAGCAGGACAAGGAATTTCGGTAGGTAATTTCTCATTTGACTCTCCCCTCCATTTTTAGGTAGTGGCCGAGCCGCGACTCGGTAGAATTCCGAGAACGGGGTGCGGCTTAATTCTCTTTTTTCTTTAGGCAAGAAAAAGCTTTAGGCTTATTGCTCTCGAGACTAACCCAGCAATGCTGGCGGTCCCATTGACAAAGGCTAATTCAGGCGCATTTTAAGCAAAGTTTGTTCCAGCATTCTTGGTTGCTCGATCCCTTCAGAAAGCTCGGAAAAAGGGGACGATTACGCCTGCGGAGGTGGGCGGAGGCTTCAGTATTTCGGAGTCCCGTCCAATTTTCTGAATATGTGGCTGACAGTCGCTCAAATAATCACGAGCAGCTAGCTGCTAATGGCCAGTCGGAAGAACCTCACGTACCTTTTAGCGGCGATGGCACTTTACGACTCTGCGAACGGGCTGACTTGGCAACCAATCAGGCAGCGACTGGCAACCTATGTGGCGTTTAAATATAATCCGAGCGCATCGGTTGACTGTTTGCCCGAATTAAGAAGCTCACACAAGAGGTTTGTTTTATGAAAAGAATTATCTCCTTAACCCTGATTTCGGTAATCGCTTTCTGGACTGCTATTGGCCAAACGCCTACGAGCCAAAAACCTGGTCAGCAATCCCAGGAAGAGATACTTAGGATTACCACGGAACTCGTGCAGACGGACGTGGTCGTGACTGACAGGAATGATCAGATCGTGCGTGATCTTGCGCTGGAAGATTTCGACGTCTACGACAACGGCAAGAAGCAACAACTTCAGTTCGTCGAGTTTGTCAGTGCTGAGGCCCCCGCAGATGCCGCAGACATGAAAGGTCGGGCAAACGTTCCGGGCGGTGTTGATACATCAGTTGCACGCGAGCTGTCGGCTAAAGATTTGCGGCGGGTAATCGCCTTTGTGGTGGATGACGTCACGATTCCCTCCGAAGACATGGTGCGTGCGCGGCAGATGCTGACGGATTTTGTTGACAACAAAATGCAGACGGGGGATTTGGTTGCGATCATCCGTACCGTGGGCGGGAAGGGCCTGCTTGAACAGTTCACCACAGACCGATCCATCCTGCGGCGTGCAATCGCGCAACTGGGTGTTCGAAGCATTCCACCATACCTTGCGTTTGGCGGCGATGAACCGGGCCGCATTACGTCCGTGCCAGCGCCATTCGCTGACACGACGGCGAGTGAGACGGTCGAATCGAGTCAGGAGTTCGAAGGTCCAAGTGAAGGAACTAACAAAACACCGCGCGCAATTCTCGCGTTGGCTATGTCTAATTACATAGTTGACAGTCTGCGGCAGATTCCCGGAAGAAAAAATCTGGTATTGATTTCGGGCGGGCTGCCGTTGTTCGATTTCGCAAGAACTGGCGCCATCATCGGCGACGTTACACAACTGTTCCGTGAACTCACCGACAATGCGACGCGTTCCGGTGTCGTGATTAATACGCTTGACGTTCGCGGTCTAAAAGCTCAAGGCGCCGTGGCTAACTTCAATGTAACTCCGGCAAAAAGCGCACTTGGCGGCGGCACCTTTGCCGGCAGCGACATCAACACCGCCGGGGTGTACGATCCGCGATTGTTGGGTGAGCGATCGCTGACCGAACAGTTGTCACTTACGAGTCTCGCAGCCACCACCGGCGGCGTGTCCGTCATCAACAGTAATAATTTCAGCGCAGGGCTGGATAAAGTACTTAACCGCGCCCGTGGTTATTATCGTCTTGCGTACCGGCCATCAGAGAAATTTGACAACAAATTTCACAAACTCAACGTGAAAGCTCGCCGATCCGCGCACGTCTATAACGCCGAAGGTTATGTTGCTCGCGAAGACAAGCCATCTTCGGCGAATACAAAAGAAGAAGAGATTGCAGCGGCGGCGCGCTCGCCCCTGGTGAAGCGTGACCTGGATGTCGCGGCAGAATTGCTCTACAAGTTCTCGCCCGACAACCAGGCCGTGCTGGACATTAATACGTTTATCGATGCCCGGAAGCTTAGCTTCGCGAAGACGGCGGAAGGAAAGTACCACACGTCTTTTGACGTGGCTGGTTTTGTGCTGGATGAACTAGGCCGGTCACGTGGCGGCATTAGTCAAACAATTAATGCCGATTTGTCAGAGCAGGACTATCGTCGGGCACTTTCAACCGGGATTAGTTATACCGCCAGCACTAAGCTGTCGCCGGGCTATTACCAGGTGCGTCTCGTCGTACGAGAGGTCGACACTCACAATATTGGAACAGTATCGCGATACTTTGAAGTCCCGGACTTGAACAACAAGCAACTGACGATGAGCAGCATGTTTCTGTATGCCATTAGTTCCGGCGACAAGAAGAGCGGAGATCAACTACCCGCGACTCGCGTTATTTCAAGGAAAACCGACCTTCAATACGTCGCCGTGATTTACAACGCAAAGACCGATGGCAGCAAGCCACAGTTGCGGTCGCGCCTGATCATTAGTCAGGCCGGCAAAGTGCTGTTCCAGGAACCGGAACAACCGCTGGAGCAGCGCGGCAATGCGGAAGGACAATACGTAAAAAGAGGCCAGCTTGGATTAGCGAAGGTTCAGCCCGGGAGATATGTCCTGACATTTGTAGTCAACGATAATTTGGCCGACAAAAAGCACGCGAGCGTTTCGCGAAGCATTGATTTTACGGTGGTCGATTGATTGCACGCTGATGTTTCGTCGAACATCGACGGCTCATTTTCAAATCAGGAAGCGTTGTGGGAAGAATTCCCGTCCTCATTTTGTGCGCGCTATCAACCCTCGGCGCGCTCATTGCCCAAACACCCACCGGCCCGCCGACTAAGATTCCGCGACCGACGGCAACGCCGGATGATGAAGTATTACGCGTTGAAACGACGCTCGTGACCTTGCCGGTTAGCGTGTTGGATCGTCACGGCAAGCTAATCCGAGATTTGAAACGCGAGCAGTTTCACGTCTACGAGAACGGGGTCGAGCAGGAGATTGCGTATTTCGAAGCTCCCACCGAAACAAACAACCACTTATCCAGTCAAGCGCCGCAAACTTTTACGGTCGCGCTTTTGTTGGACGTTAGCGACTCAACCGCGATAAAGCTCGAACAGATTCAACGCGCAGCGCTGGCCTTTGTAAATCTCCTGCGCCCGGGTGACCGGGTTATCGTCCTCTCGTTCGACAAGCGGGTACAACTGCTTACGGCCGCTACTATCGATCGCGACGCGATTCATAAAGCAATCCTGGGAACTCGCACCGGGGGCGGCACCAGCCTGTACAACGCGATCGAATTCGTGATTAGGCAACAGTTGGATCACGCGGTGGGGCGCAAAGCTGTCGTCTTGTTAACTGACGGTGTTGACACTTCGACCGGCGGCGTAACCGCAGATGACGCGCTGCGGGCTGCCGAGGCGTCGGACACTGTTATTTATCCGATTCAATACGACACTTATGGAGATTTTTCCGACACGACTTCCCGCGAGACTTACGGAGCGGGTGAGTTCGGCAAGGTGGCCCACGTAACGAAGAACGGTGAGCCGGCCAGTGAAGCGTACAAGCGAGCCACGCTTTACCTGCGACTGCTTGCAGACAAAACAGGCGGACACTTTCAATACGCCGACAGCTTGAAAAATCTGTCTCGATCTTTCGAGCGTCTCGCCTTGAAACTGCGCGAGCAGTACGCGCTTGCTTATTACCCGACGAACAAATCAGAGGATGGCACTCCCAGACAGATAAAGGTTGAAGTCGCCGCGCCTAAAGCGACTGTGCGGACGCGGAAAAGCTACGTGTACAAACCACGTTCGCGCTGACAGCCGCAATCGGAAGTTGTGTTTTCGAGTGACGGGCTGAAAGTTGGCGAACCGCATCCGTCATTGGCTTGCCTCGCTGCCCAAAAACTATTTGCTCAAACGCGCGAAAAAAAAAGAGGGAGAGCATTTCAAGCTCTCCCTCGAGATAGCCGACTTTCGTCGGATTGGTTAGAAGATGATACGCAGGCCGAACTGGACACGACGGCTGCTCAACTCCATCGCTTTGCGATCGTTGAAGCCATCGAATGTTCCCGCGCCGCCGCCATCGCCGGCGTCTTCGACGAACTGATCGGGCAACGAACTACCAAATGCCACCCCGTAACCAACGTTCGGGTGGTTGAGCGCATTAAAGAGCTCCGTGCGGAATTGGATCTTAACTCGTTCCGTTAGGTTGGTAGTCTTGAAGATGCCGATGTTCAGTTGGTTCAGTGCGGGTCCGCGTTCGCTGTTGCGAATCACATCCCCGAACGGATTCCCAAACAGTTTAGCAGCTCCTGGCCCGTTGAAGATGAAGCGCACATCGCTTGGCGTCACCGATACGAGATTGCCCTGGTTGAGCTGATTCACTGACCAGAACCCAGTGGCGCTTGGCCCAACACCGTAGATAAAGCTGGCATCGGTGTTAGTGATGCCGACTGAATCACGTGGGGCGTTTGGATTTCCGCGGAATGGCCGCAGATTGTCGAATCCAAGGAAAGCGCCCGCGAATCCGATGTCTTCGTACCCAGTGCCAATGCAGGCCACGTTGCAGAACTGAAGCGGCGTCCACGGTCGTCCACTTGCTAAGACGTACGTGCCGTTAACTTGCCACCCGCCGAGCAAATGACCCTTGAAACCTTCCTGCTTCTTGAAGAAGGGGATATCCCACAGGGCGTTGATCGAAGACGCGTGACGACGATCATTGCCGGAGAATCCTTTTTCACCGGCGTTGATGTCCAACGGGTTCTGTGAGGCGAATCCTTCACCGAACGAGAAGACTTCGGATGCATTATCCAGGGTCTTGCTGAAGGTGTAGGCCGCGCCCAACGTCAACTGATTGAACAGGCGGCCGTTGTACCGCGTCTGCAACCCGTTGTAGGTCGAAGATGCCGTATTCTCGCGCGAGCGAATATTGCCCTGCGGCAGAATACGACCGTTGCAAACCCCCTCGTTGTCGAGCGTCGCCGGATTGTCCACGCAAGTCAGCGGGACCGCTCCGTGCAGCAAGCCTGGGAAGCCCGGGAACGTGATGCCCCCAACTGTGAAGCCGTTGAAGATTCGGCTGATGTCAGGGTTACGGTTAATGGTCTGGAACAGACCGACACCGTGGTTTCCGACATAGCGAATCTCAGCCACGTTGTTGCGGTTGATCTGGCGTTGCACACCAATCGACCATTGCTGTGAATACGGCGCATGGAAGTCCGGGCCAACGACTGTTTCGTTGAAGAACCTCGGATCGAACGTGTTCTTCTGAAGTTG
>DASXQM010000201.1:0-21624 GCA_036507195.1 Pyrinomonadaceae bacterium
AGTGGGTGGATTTTTCAGATCCGACCTACCAGAGGCAGCGCGGATTCTTTGGGAATCCCACCCACGGCAGTGGGTGGATAGTTCAAGTCCAGCCTCTCCCCGCTAACTTCCGATCACCACAGGCGGGATCTGAACAATCCACCCACTGCCGTGAGTGGGATTCAAAAACTCGGTCACCGCTGTTTGTAGCCCGGACTTGAACCATCCACCCACTTCCGTGGGTGGGATTTCTGAGTTTTGACACGGGCTCTCAGCCCTTCCGTGGAGTCATTTTTTTGAATCTTGGAGGCTATGCCTCCAAAAAACAGAGGCGCAGCCTCAAGAGTAAAAAAGAGCGGGCCGGAAAGGCGTAGCCATTCCGCACATCAGGCGGCATAGCCGTGCACGACCAGTCTCGAGTAAACCGACACTGCAGCATCTTCGAGGTTGAGAAAAGGAATCATATATATGAGGCCTAAGCCTTTAATCAAAACATCTCAAAATCTTTTTCTCGGCTTAGTTGTAATCCTCGGATCGTTTTCTTTCGCGATCACGGCCCAGCAACCGTCGCGCGACGTCTCAAAAGAACGGGCGCGACCGACGCGGGATTGGGTGCGCGACGGGGTTGTTTATGAAATCTACCCGCGCGCGTTTTCGCCACAGGGAAACTTTAACGGCATCACTGCGCGCCTCGACGATCTGAAGGACCTCGGCGCGAACATACTCTGGCTGATGCCGATTCATCCCATCGGGCAGGTGAAGAAGAAGGGAACTATCGGCAGCCCTTATGCGGTGGGCGACTATTATGCTATCAATCCGGACTACGGCACGAAGGAAGATTTTCACCGTCTGATTTCGGAAGCACATCGTCGTGGCATGAAGGTCATCATCGATATCGTGGCAAATCACACGTCCTGGGACAGCGTCATGATGAAGTGGCCGGAATTCTATGAACACGACGCGCAAGGCCGAATCACCTATCCTCATGACTGGAGCGACGTCGCTGAACTGAATTATGAAAACCCGCGGTTGCGCCAATACATGACGGACATGTTGAAGTACTGGATCCGGGAGTTTGACCTCGATGGCTTCCGCTGCGACGTCGCTGAAGAAGTGCCAACCGATTTCTGGGAAAACGCGCGTGCGGAGTTAGACAAGATCAAACGTGACATCGTGATGCTGGCTGAGGGACACAAAGCCGAGTTGCTCCTTAAAGCTTTTGACTTTGATTACTCATGGCCTCTTCATGGCGCCTTGACCAACTTGGCCCAGGGGCGCGGCCGCGCTTCCGACTTGCGTTCGGAGTGGGACAGGGAATTCAGGGAGTGGCCGCGCGGCTCGCTGCACCTGCGCTTCTCCGACAATCATGACGAGCGACGCGCAATCGCGCGTTTCGGCGAACCCGGTGCGCTGGCGGCATCAGCCCTGATGTTCACGCTCGATGGAGTGCCGCTTCTGTATAACGGCATGGAGGTGGGAGACACAACGGAATCCGGCGCGCCGGCGCTGTTTGAAAAGCTACCAATCTTCTGGCCCATCGCAGAAAGGCGTCCTGAGTTTCCGCGCTTCTACAAACAAATAATGGCACTGCGGCGATCGAGTAATGCACTAAGGCGTGGCGCAGTGGATTGGTTGCCGAATTCCGATGAGTCGCGCGTGTTGACTTTTCTGCGCCGTGCAGAAGATGAAGAAGTTTTGGTGGCTATCAATCTTTCGAATCGCCCGTTCTTCGGTTCAGTTGAAGTTGGCGGTACTGCTGGTTTTGCGGATGTCACACCAGACATTGGCCCACCATTGCCTCCGGACGCGCCGGCACCGGAGCAGTCGGCCAGGAAGCGAAGGGTAGGTCTGCCAACCCTGGCGCTTGATGCGTGGGGCTATCGAATTTTCCGCCGCAGTTTGAAATAGTCGCTTCCAACCCTAGATCTCATTTCCGCTTGGCCGCGAAAAGATAATCCGCAGATTACACAGATTACGCAGAGGGTAATTTTGAATCTGCGTAATCTGCGGATTTGATCTCCGATGCGCCGCTTTTCGAATGCGTAGCTCACCTGGTTTCTTTTGATATCGCACAAGCCCTGCTCTCTGCAGCGCTCGCGGTATCTCCGGATTACGCATAAACCAGTTCCAGACATTTCCGGTTCGCGAGTTCTCCGCGCTCAAAAGGATTATCCCCGCATTAATTCCAATCACATCGCTGTCAATCCAGCCGGTGTTCGGGTTGAAGGCATCCACGAATCCATACTTTCCGTAAACCCGATCACCATACTTTTCGCGCATGGCGCGCAGAGCCGCCGCAGAAACTTTGGGAGTGAACATCAATGAGCCACCGGCAGCAGAAGGCACGACTGTGCCGTCGATTGCCGGATCGCGCGGAGGCCCACCCCAGGCAAGATAACCCCTGGCGCTGTCGGAAGCCGTGATACCCCAAATGTTGGTGCCAAACGCCGGAAACTCGTGAGCAAGGTTTATGCAGAAAGCGCGATGCGCGAGAGTGGCTTTGATTGAATTGTCAAAGTAGTCAATGCGATCGCCTCTGTTTTCGCGCCGGTTACGATAGTCTACCCAGGCGTGCGCGTATTGATGCATGAAGAGAGGCACGCCAATGGTTGTGAAATACGCGTAGCCTTCATAGCGATAACGATCGCGCCACAAGGCATACCAGGATGCAGGAGAAATAGGATGCGCCGGTGATCCGATAGCCAGCAAATAGAGAATGGTATCTTCGCTGTAGGTATCCCAACGAGGTTTTAGAAAACCTGTCTCCGGTTTCCAGCCGTGGGATAGAAGTTGCGGATGACCATTGAGCATCCAGCGAAAATCGACGCGCTCGTAAATCTTCGTGGCGAAAGCAACTATTTCACTGTCGTCCCGAAAATACTGGCGGACGGTTAACACTCCGGCAAGCAATAGCGCCGTATCAATCGAGGAGACTTCACTATTCCAGCGCCTTTCGCCCGACTTCGCGTCCAGCCAATGATAGAACCAGCCACGTTCCTGGAAAGCCCTGTTCGCAAAGAAGCGCACCGTGTTACGCGCCCGTTCGCGGGCCTGACTTTGATTGATCCAGCCGCGATCGGCGGCAATGCAGAGCGCCGTCAAACCGAAGCCGGTCGCGGCGATGCTCGCAACGTTGCGATGATTCTCATCCAGAGGTGATCCATCCATGCGTGCACGGTCGGGCACCAGACCTGTTTGCGGATCACCCTGTTCCCAAAAATAATTGAAAGAACGGAGCTGAAGGTCTTGGAGAAAGGCCTCGTCTTCGTGCGAGCGTTTGCGGGCTTGATCAGATTGAAAGGAAGGACGAAGCGTCGTCGAGAGGCGAGGCTGGGTGGCAACGGAAGTGCAAGAGGTTAGCAGGAACAGGACTGCGAGAACCTGGCGCAAACACAAGAATGGCTCACGCCTGACTAGGTTCATTTTTATGCCGACAAGATCCCTTACGATCCGTTTAGAGAGTGGACTTGTCCACCCCGGGCGCACAAGTGCGCTTTCTAAACGGATGAAAGGAAGATTCCCTCTCAACGATTCTCAACCTCAAACGCGGTCTCGAGTAAATCCTCGGAGTTTGCTCCGACCATCACCTTGAACTCGCCGGGCTCAACGGTAAACCGCATCTGGCGGTTCCAGAACGCGAGTTGCTCAGGCCCGAGCATAAGCTCTATTCGTTTCTTCTCCCCCGGCTGAAGCGTGACTCGCTGAAAGCCTTTGAGCTCCTTAACAGGCCGAGTTACGCTGGCAGCCACATCGCGGATGTAAAGCTGAACCACCTCGTCGCCCGCTCGCTTGCCTATGTTCTGGATGTCAACACTCACCGTTACTTTGCCGTTCAACGGAATACGCCGAACGCTGAGTTGTAGATTTGTAATCTTAAACTGCGTATAGCTGAGCCCGTAGCCAAAAGGAAAGAGGGGCGTCCAGGGAACATCCAGGTATTTTGAAGAGTATTTATTGTTGGCGTCAGGTGGCCGTCCGGTATTCATGTGATTGTAATAGAGTGGTACTTGTCCGACTGCCCTTGGAAAAGTTATGGGTAACTTTCCCCCGGGATTGACATCACCGAAGAGCACGTCGGCAATCGCATTGCCCGCCTGACTGCCGGCGAACCAGGTTTCCAGGATCGCGGGCGTGTTTTCCGCCAGCCAGTTGATTGTTAGCGAGCGACCATTCATTAGCACCACGATCGTGGGTTTGCCCGTAGCCTGCACGGCCTTTACTAATTCCAGCTGGCGGCCTGGTAAATCAAGCGAGCTGCGCGACGCTGCTTCGCCGCTCATATCCGCCGATTCGCCGATGGCGACGATGGCTACATCCGACGCTCGCGCGGCGCGCAATGCTTCTTCAAAACCATCGACCTTGTCACCATTGATTTCGCAACCTTTTGCATAATTGATGCTGGTTTGCGGTGATTTCGCCTTGATCCCTTGAAGCAACGTAACGGCGTCTTCTGCTTTGCCGTCTCCACTCCATGACCCGAGCATGTCCGGCCGGCTATCGGCGAGCGGTCCAATCAAGGCAATTGACCGGACACTTTTAGCTAGTGGTAAAGCCTGATGGTCATTCTTTAGCAGCACCAGCGAACGCGCGGCAATCTCCCGCGCCGCGCTGACATTGGCACTATTGAAGGTTGCAGCGCTTTCCAGCGCTTCATCTGTATACGGCTTATCGAAAAGACCAAGCCGAAACTTGATGCGCAAAATGCGCCGGACTGCCTCATCGATCGTTGGCTGGGAGAGCGTGCCTTCCCTCATGAGCTCGCCTGCGTGCTTATTGTAAAGCCGGCTAACCATTTCCATATCTACGCCGGCGTTCAGTGCCTCACGCGCGGCGTCCGCGCCGTTTGCGGCCACGCCGTGTTTGATGAGTTCTTCCACGGACGTGTAGTCGCTGACTACGAAGCCATCGAACTTCCATTCGCGGCGCAAGACCTCCGTCAGCGTGAAGTGGTTGGCAGAAGCAGGGACGCCGTTAAGATCATTGAAAGCACTCATGAACGTCCCCACGCCTGCATCTACAGCTGCCTTGAAGGGAGGAAAATAGACTTCGCGTAGAGTCCTTTCCGACACATCGGTGGTGTTGTAGTCACGGCCCGCCTCGGCTGCGCCGTAAGCAACCCAGTGCTTGGCGCAGGCGACGATCTTATCGCCGGCGCTGTAGTCACTTCCCTGGAACCCGCGAACGCGCGCGCGAGCCATCAGCGACCCGAGATAAGTATCTTCGCCGGATCCTTCAGCAATTCTGCCCCAGCGCGGATCGCGCGCGATATCGACCATTGGCGCGAAGGTCCAATGCACACCGGCAGCTCTTGCTTCTGCCGCGGCGATGCCGGCGGCGCGTTCTACCGCGGCTGGGTCCCAACTCGCCGCTTCGCCAAGCGGTATCGGAAAGATGGTGCGATAACCGTGAATTACATCAAAGCCAAAGATGAGCGGAATTTTCAGACGCGATTCCGTCACGGCGATTCGCTGGAGTTCGTTGGTTTTTTGGGCTCCGCGCACATTCAGAGTTGAACCCAGAAGACCCTGCCGCGCCAGCTGAACATGTTCCGGCCGGAAGTTTCCATTTCCTTCGCCGTCGAGTTGTTGCAGCTGGGCAAGTTTCTCCGCTAGCGTCATGCGTCCCAGCAATGCATTGATCCGGGCCTCGACGTTTTGGCCTTTCTGCGAATGGGAAGAGGGCGGGGACGCTAACGAGAGTAAGACTGCTATGCTGAATGCTAAACACGAGACTAACCTGGTCGACTTCATACCTGTCCTTTCAAGCCTCGCTGGGACGGCGAGGTGGCGATTTTCCATTTTTCGTTTGTCATTGACAGCACTGAAAAACAATAACCAATGAGAAGTTATAAATGAGATACGGAAAATCTATTGCTACCGACTTTCGCATTGATCATTTCGAGCCGCCCTACATAATTTGATATGGCTGGCTGTAATATACTTTCGTCTTGTTCAGCCGACCAGTGTAATTCCATGAACCTTATTCTTATAGCACGAGCTTCTGGTCGCCCGGTGTGCCTAGTAATCTTTGCTGTCGTTACGGCGACGATTTGCGCGCCGCCTCTCATTGGCTCCCAAACACAATCGCGTCGCGCCGCGCAGGCAATCCAAGCCGCGCCTTCCGACGCAACCATTTCGCAATTACGTGAAGCCACATCGCTGCTCCAACAGGGTCGACCTGCCGAGGCGGAGCCGATTCTTCGACAGGTGCTCCTGAGAGAGCCGCGAAATCCTGACGGACATAACTTACTCGGAACAGTTCTGGACCAGCGCGGGCAATTCAAAGCTGCGGAGCACGAATACCGGACAGCGTTACGTCTCAACCCGAGTTTAATCTCTCCACTTGCGAATCTCGGCGTTTTGCTTGCCCGCACCGGGCGCGGGGACGAGGCAACAAGCGCGTTTGAGACTGTGCTGCGAAAAGTACCAGATCATCCTCAGGCAACACTCAATCTGGGCCTTCAGTACGTCGCTCGCACTGATTATGCTCGGGCGGTGCCACTACTCGAGCGAGCGGCGCAGTTGAGCGGGGACGGTTACGCGCTTCGTCAAAACCTTGGCCTCGCACTCTACAACCTGCAACATTACGACGAAGCAGTCGCCGCTTTTCAAACAGCCTCTACGCTTTCGCCAAGCTCAGCCGAGCCACTGTATTACCTCGGATTGATTTACTGGGCGCGTCATCAGGACGAAAGGGCTGCGGACCTCTGGGACCGCGCCATTCAGCTGCAGCCAAACTTTCCTGAAGTGAACTTCATGCTGGGCGAGGCCCTCAGAAAGAATCGCCGCAGCGAGGCCTCAATCGGATTCTACCAACGCGCCCTGGCCCAGGATGCAACCAAGTTTGTTTACTACGCGCGGCTCGGTGGCGCCTACCTGCAACTCGGCCAGGCGGACGACGCGCTCGAAGTTTTTGGTCGTGCCTTGCAGCGCTTCCCCAGAATGCCCGAGGCTCACTACTTTGTCGGCATCGCAGCGCGAGCCAGGGCCGACTACGCGCTCGCCGAGTCGGAGTTTCGAGAATCGCTGCGATTGCGGCCGCGGAACGTCGACACGCTGGCCCAACTTGGATTTATCGTTGGCGAGCGAGACCGTTACTCTGAAGCAGAAAAATTATTGCGAAGTGCCCTGGCGATAGATGACAAGCACTTTTATGCGAATTACGACTTGGGGCGCTTGCTGCTAAAATCACGACGCTACGAAGAGTCGCTAGACATCCTGCGGCACGCTGCGACTCTCAAGCCCAAAAACGCGAGCGTTCATTACCAAATGTTTATTGCTCTGTCGCGATTGAAGCGAAAAGAAGAAGCGCGGCAGGAACTGGCAATTTTCAATCAGCTCGATGAGGAACGTAAAGCTCAACCAAAGCAGGGCGACGACACCGAACTCGAAAATCCTGAACCTCCTGTGGCGTCTCCTCCAGATCCATAAGGCCGTTTCGCTTTTATGGAAGGACCAGCCATTCCTGTCCTCGATGGGTTGTAAAGCAAACTGTAGTTTGGTGCGCTCCGTTACTCTCAACGTAAGAGGATTCGGAACAGACGCAAACTAACAGTTTGCTTTACAAAGACTCCATGCTAGAAGCTCAAACGCCCCTGAATTTCGATAACTCGGCCCGCCAGTCCGCGCTCGGCTCGGCCGAAAAGTGGGTTCTGCACTTGTGTGCTCGGACTGTTGAAATTGAATGGCTGCAGATTCAGGAGATTAAAGATGTTGAAAAAGTTGGCCTTTACCTCGAAGTATCTACCCTCACCGAGAAGGCTACTTAAGCCGAACTTCTTAGCGGCGGTCATGTCGACGTCAAAGTAACGTGGACCACGGAAAGAGTTTCTGCCGATGCCTGGTAATTGGAATCCCACGGGCGCCGCGGTGCTGAAGAAAGCTGAGCCACCACCCGGAAAGTTAGTGCCGTTGATGAACGCGTCGTTCGAAGTATCGGTGCCCGCACCGCCAAAGTAAGTTACTGGCCGCACCGGACAGATACTTGGACCACGCGTACTGATGCATTGTCCAATGACTGGAGTCCAGGGAAATCCTGTATGTGCCGTAAGAATACCGCTCACCGTCCAGCCACCCAAAATATTACCGGCCGCGTCGTGACGATTCCTGAAAATCGGCAGTTCCCATAGTCCGGAAGCAACGAAGTTGTGACGCACGTCATAGTCTGAAGGACCAACTTCCTCACGCACATCGAGCGGATAAGTTGGATTGGTGTTCGCCGTGGGCCCGTCGTACGAGACGACGTCAGTACTCTTGGCAAGGCGATAGATGGCATCGAATTGAACACCACCGGAAAAGCGTCGAGTCAGCCGTGTGATCAAAGCGTCGTAACCTGCAGTGGTGTCAGGCGTCGGAAACAAGATGTTCGAGAAGACTCCTGAACCAGAAAAGAAGAAGTTCTCATTTACAAGTCTTACCAACTTTCGACTGCGGCTCCCCTGATAACCTACGTCGGCTGTTAGCTTGGCCGGTAGACTGTATTGTCCATCCAATGAGTAGGTGTAGACATATGGCGTAGGCACTTTCGGAGGCGCGCCCCAAATCTCAACCTGCCCTCCCGGCGGTAGGATCGGGATCCCGTTTGCGTTGAAGGTCGCTCGCAACGCGGGGTTTGCAGGATAGCTAAAAGGAGAGTTGTTCGCGCCCAGCGCATAAAGAATCTGACCACCGTTGAAGGGGGTGCTGAAGTCAGAAGCTGATGTGCCGCAGCAGATCGCGTATCGCGCGAAGAACGGTGGATTGCCGCGAGTGTTAGCGAACTCAAGTAGCGGAATGCGATTGTAGGCGATGCCGAAGCCTCCGCGCAGAACGAACTTGTCCTGGCTCAATAACCCATGAAGCTTTTCGCCAAAGTTTGGACTGTAGGCAAAACCAACCCGCGGCGCGAAGTTGTTTCGATCCGGCGGGTAGAGTGATTTAACAATCGCCAGTCTGGCGCCGGTTAGCTCCGAGCCTGCTGGGCCGAGGATCAGGTTGCTCAGTGTTCCGTCCTTTTCAGTAAGCGGCGCGAAGTACTCCCAGCGCAGACCCAGGTTAATCGTTAAATTCGGCCGCAGCTTCCAGTCGTTCTGAGCAAAGAACGCGGTGGTTGAAGCCCGAAACTTACGCTTTGACTGCCCAGGTCCCCCCGTCCGAGGGTCGGCATTTATCTGGTAAAACAAAGGCGCGTCGTTGGCAAAATTGAAGAGCCCGGCGAAAGTGTAGAGTGGACGCGACCCTCCCGACAGGTCATTGTTGTCCTGCTCCCAGCGATGTTCGCCGCCAAAACTCCACCCCTGGTTTCCGCGCACCCAGCGGAATGTATCGCGCAGTTCGAAGGTATTCTCGGCAAAGATCCCGGGCGTTGTTTCAGCCCAGGGCGCGCCGAAGCGTAGACGGTCAAAGGGCAGAGTTTCGATCTCAATCCGGGGAATGCCGAAGTTAGTTTCGCTGGACGATTTGATTTCGTCGAACGCGAAGCGCGTTGCATTAAAGCGTAACTCGTTAGTTTTATTGGAAGAGATAATGCGTGCCCAGGTCAGCATACCGAACACGTTCTGTGGCGCCGTAGTGATGTCGCCCATGGGACGGCTGCGGCCGGCCGCGTCACCACCGAGGCCGCTGAAGCGCGAAACGTAGGAGCTGAAGGTGAACGTGTCTTTGTCCGTCAGGTTAATATCAATGCGCGGATTGAACTGATTGCCGCGGCTTATCGTCGGAACTGCGAGCTGCGCGAATTGAATATCGGGAATCCCATCCGGCCCGCCGCCGCTCAGGTCGCCGAAAGATATGTACTGGCCCTGTGCTCCGGCGATGCGGCCGATGTCTAGACCGCCCGCGAGTTGTTGGCAATTGCTTGAGAAGCCTGCGAAGGCGCACGTGGAGGGGATAACTGAAATGACTCGCGGGGCGATGCCGGGGGCGCTGAGGATGCGCGCCGCAATACTATTAGGTCGCGCTGATATTACCGCCTGGCGAAAATCCGGCGTCTCAATGAAGGCATTCACCGTATCGGTGTTGCTGCTGCGCAAGCCCTCATAGGAAAAGAAAAAGAAAGCTCGGTTCTTGCCGTTCCAGGTGGAGCGACCGCCTTCACCAAAGCGCGGTAAATAAATCGGCCCGCCGACGCTGCCTCCAAACTGGTTGAGATGCTGGTTGACCCGGATCCCCGGGGCGCCGTTTGGACCGCCATATTTGTTAACTGCATTAAGACCGGGACTGTTGTTTTTGAGAAAGAGACTTCCATGAAAGTCGTTCGTGCCATTTTGCGAGACAGTCAGCACTTGAGCGCCTGAGTTACGACCGTACTCGGCTGAGTAAACATTTGCGATGACGCGCACTTCTTTGACTGATTCCTGATTCGGAGTAATTACTGCGGCCCCACCATTGGTCAAGCTATTCACGCTGGTGCCGTCAATCTGGAAATTGTTGGCAGTAATACGCTGACCGTTGGCTGAGATTTGGGGTTGGTTCTCTGTTTGGAAGATTGATCGGTTCGATCCGCCCGGGCCGGCAGTATTGGGCAAACTGACTGCGCCACCAGTGCCACCACGCGCGGCGTCGCCAAAGACTCCCGGAGTTAAGCGGGCTAATTCATAGGGATCGCGTCCAAACTGCGGCAGCGTGCGGACTTCCTGCGTTGTAATTGCTTTGTCAACATTCGCGTTCTCGGTCTCCAGAGTCTGCCCAGTTTCCTCGCTCACGGTAACGGTCGCGCTTACCTCACCCGGCTCGAGACTGACGTCGAGGCCCTGCACGGCTTCCGCATTGATTACTACGTCATCAAATACCTTCTGCTTGTATCCGGCTTTTTCGACTGTGAGTTTGTACTTGGCAGGCGCTAACCCTGACAGTCTGTAGAACCCGTCGGCGCTCGTCGTGGTCTCCTGCGTTTTTGCGGTCTCAGTGTTGAGTAGCGTGATTTTCGCCTCTGGTATCAGGCCGCCTGCGGTATCTGTGACCGTGCCTTGAATACCGGCCTTGAATTGAGCCTGGGCTGTGGCCATCGCAGACAACAGAATGAGCCCAAATGTCAGAACGCGGAGCAAGCTACACATGGTTCGTTTCATTGGAAGGCCCTCCTGAGGCCAACTGAATTTTGCGATTACAGGCGCTATCGCCCCACAGTCGTAACGCATATGGAAATTAAGGAAAGAATTCACCTCGGCGAGATCCGACTCTTATTTTCTGAAGGAAGCAAATTGATAAACGCTTGCGTACACTACCTTGGGGGGACGGGGTTTGTATGTTCGCCAGCACACAAACGATAGTGGTTTAATAACATCAAAAACCGAAAACTTCAATGTATTTCGCCGCCAGACTCTGCTAAGCTGAGCGCCTCGAACGGCTCGTTATTTTCTGCTGATTCCCCTAATGGCTCGAATCGCTGGGCGGCTTGCGCCAGGATAGCGAGTCAGAAGCGGCGACCCGGGACTGCAAACGACTGCCTGGGACCATCACAGGGGAAATGCAAGTGTGCGTGCAACAGCTCCAGCTTCAGCGTCCGAAAAAGTCCGTTTAGAAACGGTACTTGTGCCGCGAGTGGGCGCACTACGCGCGTGGTCTAAACAATTCAGATAAGGGAGAGATTATTCAATGCGACGTTCAACCTTGGTAGTTCTCTTGTTTCTGTTCGCGCTGATTGCCGGTGGGTGCGTGTCCGGCACTCAACAGACAAACAACGGCGGCGCCAGGAAAACAAAGGGCCCGAACGATCCGATCTTCATCGGCTTTTCGATGGATACGCTGAAGGAAGAGCGTTGGCAACGCGACAAGGAGTTAGTGGAAAAGCATGCTAAGGAAGTTGGTGCGCAACTGGATGTTGAAGTCGCCCAGGGCAGCGACACAATTCAAGTTCAGCAAGCGGATACGATGTTGACGAAAGGCGTCGATGTTCTAATCATAGCCCCGCATAACGGTGAAGTGTGGACGCAGATTATAGATAAGGCACACCGCCAGGGCGTGCCCGTGATCAGCTACGATCGATTAATTAAGAATGTTGACGTCGAGCTTTACGTGTCGCATCAGGTGGTTAAGATGGGTGAGATGCAGGGCAAGTACGCGCTCGATCATATGCCCAAGGGTAACTACGTTCTGATCGGTGGCTCACAAACTGATAACAATGCCTTGCTGCTCCGTCAGGGACAAATGAACATTTTGAAGCCGGCTATTGATCGCGGCGATATCAAGATTGTGGCCGATCAATTTGCTAAAGACTGGTTGGCAAGTGAGGCGCACCGGATTACCGAGGATGCGCTAACCAAAAGCGGAAACGACGTCCAGGCGATCGTCGCCTCGAACGATGGCACCGCTGGCGGTGCGGCCTCAGCTCTGCCGCCTAACCTCGAAGGAAAAGTACTGATTACCGGGCAGGATGCTCAACTCGATGCCTGCCAGCGAATCGTCGAGGGACGGCAGACGATGACGGTCTATAAGTCGATCAAGCCGCTGGCTTACAGCGCCGTTGATTCAGCGCTCAAACTGGCTCGTGGAGAAAGGGTTGACGCCCCGGACAAGATTAACAACGGCAGAATTGATGTGCCGTCCATCCTGCAAGAGCCCGTGTCCGTCGACAAGAGCAACATGATGCAGACCGTCATTAAGGATGGCTATCACACGATGGAAGAAGTCTATAAGAACGTGCCGAAGGATCAATGGCCCAAGGCAACGGCGAGCAACTCGCCTGCCAAAGAAAGCGCCTTGCTGTTTGCCGCAGTCGGCTTCTTCCTCGCTGCTGTTGTGCTGGTACGCGCTTAGGAAATGACAACCAGGAATCGCACTCCGCTTCTCGAGATGCGCGCCATCACGAAGACCTTTCCCGGGGTTAAGGCCCTGGACGGGGTTTCGTTTGATCTCTACGCCGGAGAGATCCACGCGCTCGTAGGCGAAAACGGCGCCGGGAAGTCGACGCTCATGAAAGTGTTGGGCGGCGTCTATCCTCACCCGCAATATGGCGGAGAGATCTTGCTCGATGCCCAGCCGCGACAGTTCGCCGGCATTCGCGATGCTGAGACCGCGGGCATCGCAGTCATCTTTCAGGAACTCTCACTCATCAAGGAACTAACCATAGGCGAAAACATTTTCCTCGGTCGGGAGCCTCGCTCGCTGGGAATAATTCGCTGGCAGGAACTCTATAGTCGCGCTCAAAAGCTGCTCGATGAGGTTCATTTGCGGCTTGATCCGCGGATGCAGATCGCGCGGCTTGGTATTGGCCAGCAACAATTGGTGGAAATAGCGAAGGCGCTTTCTCACGAAGCCCGCATCCTGGTTCTGGACGAACCTACCGCCGCTTTGACTGACGCGGAAGTCGAGACACTGTTCGCCATTCTCACCAAATTGCGAGCACGCGGGGTGGGGATGATCTACATCTCGCACAAGCTTCATGAGGTTTTTCAAATCAGTGATCGGATCACGGTCTTGCGCGATGGCCGAACCGTCGGTACCGAGCCCGCGAAGGCTCTTGATGAAGCGCGAGTGATTGCTCGGATGGTTGGACGCGAAGTGGGGGACATCTTTCCCACGGTGGACCATGAACGTGGCGATCAGGTTTTCGAAGTGCGTCATATGACGGTCGAAGACCCCAACATCGCCGGCAAGAAACTGGTCAACGACGTCAGCTTTGCGGTGCGGCGCGGTGAAGTACTCGGCATCGCCGGGTTGATGGGCGCCGGCCGTAGCGATCTTTTGATGGGCATTTTCGGAGCACATGCCGGTCGGGTCTCGGGAGAGATCCGGATTGAGGATAAGGCCGTGCGTCTTAACAGCCCGGCCGAAGCGATCCGGCAGGGAATCGGTTTTGTGACCGAGGACCGAAAACGCTTCGGGCTGGTCACCGATCAAACAGTCCTGAATAACATGACACTAGCGGGTCTGAAGAAACTGTCGGGCAGGTTTGTCACCGATGGAGATGCGGAGGCGGCGGCGGGTGAGCGCTCGATGAAAGAATTGCGCGTGAAGGCTAAGTCGCTGTTCACGATTGTCGGCACACTATCTGGAGGCAACCAGCAGAAAGTGGTTTTGGCGAAGTGGTTGTTGACTAATCCGCGCGTCTTGTTTCTTGACGAGCCGACGCGCGGGATCGACGTGGGCGCCAAACAGGAGATCTACGCGCAGATCAATCGTCTGGCAAAGACTGGGATCGCGATTGTGCTGGTCTCTTCGGAATTGCCTGAAGTGCTGGGACTCGCAGATCGCGTGTTAGTTTTGTACGAAGGGCGTTTGACCGGCGAGTTCTCGCGAAAGACGGCGACACCTGAGAGCGTCATGTCCTGCGCGACCGGCCACGCTCAGCGAGTGGCTTGAAATGTCCGACAAACTTCAGTTTGTCGTGGGTCCGGCAAGCGCAACAATCCATTAAGAGAAGGTGCGCGTTATTTGCGACAGTGGTCCTCTTGTAAGCAATCATCGACAAACTGAAGTTTATCGGACGCGAACAGAGTTTCTAAATGAGCACGGCAAACGAACCCAACATCGACCGTCCGCCGGCAACATCTGATCTGACCACGGTGGCCGGCGGTGTCGAAATCACCCAACAGGTAAAGATCGGCAAATTCAAGATTCCCACGGAGGCGCTGCGCGCCTACACGATGATGTTTGCGCTCGTGGTGATCTGGCTTTTCTTTCAGTGGGCCACAGTGGATGCCCGGAATCCTTATGGACTTTTCCTTAGCGCCGTAAATTTTTCGAAGCTCATGCAGCAGACGGCGGTAACGGGAGTGCTCGCGGTTGGCATGCTGATGGTCATCGTGTCCGGCAATATCGACTTGTCAGTTGGCTCATTGGTTGGCTTGGCCGGCGCTATTGCTGCCCTGAGTCAAGGTCGCGGATTGCTGTTCACGCTCGTCGCCGCGATTGTCATCGGTGTGGGTGTGGGTGCTTTTCAGGGGGCGCTGGTTGCATACGTTAATGTTCCTGCTTTCATCGTCACCCTCGGAGGTTTGCTGGCCTGGCCGGGAGTGAGTTTCTGGCTTACGCAGGGGGCGACGATCCCTGTCGAGATCCCTTTCTTCAGATCGCTCGGTACTGACATGGTTGCGCCGCAGGTCGGCTACATTTTGGCCGCTCTCGCAATCGCCGCAATCATCTGGTCCAACGTCCAACGCAATCGCAGCCGGCGTCGTCACAGTCTCAGCGCTCGCGGTCCACTCGCGACGCTCGTCAGCATCATCTTTCCCGCCATTATCATCGTCGCTTTTGTTCTACTGATGAACTCGCAGGGCGGCGTGCCCATCCCATTCATCATCATGTTCGCGGTTGCCATTATCGGGGCCTTCCTGACGCGAAATACCACATTTGGCCGCTATCTTTACGCGATTGGTGGAAACCCGGACGCCGCCCGTTTGTCTGGCATCAATCTGCGTCGCCACATCCTTGCAGTGTTCGCGTTGATGGGTGCGCTGGTGGGAGTGGCCGCGATTCTTCATACCGCTCGTTTGTCCGCGGCTACACCGGATGCCGGAAGGTTGATGGAGTTGGACGCCATCGCGGCCTGCGTGATCGGCGGGACCAGTTTGATGGGAGGGCGAGGTACGGTGTTTGGCGCGATCGTTGGGGCCTTAATCATGGCGAGTCTTGATAATGGAATGAATTTGGTGGGCGTGCAGAGCTATGTGCAACCCATTGTTAAAGGCGCCGTACTGGTGGCGGCTGTGGGCCTCGACATGGCCGGGCGCAAGCGCAGCTGATCCTTTCGATAACTAGAAGAACGTCAGAACGAAACAGGACCTGCTATGTTAAAGGCGACAACTTTTTTCTTCCTTTCCTGATTTCAAGACAACGACATAATGTTTCGACCATTCGTCATCTCGACAATATCGTTACTTAGCTGCACAGCTTTGTTTAGTCAGACAACTAACGATCTGGCACCGGGTGCGCCTGGTCTCGATGCGCATTGGCCCAGTGCCGCGAAGAATGGATTCGGTACCGCAAATACGCTCGCGTCAAAAGTGTGGTTTACGCTTAACAATGGCGTAATGACGGAGGTGTACTACCCCAGGCTGGATGTGCCAAACGTTCAGACGTTGCAACTCCTGATCGTTAGTTCGGATGGCAAGCGCGTAGAAACTGAAGCTGAAGACACCATGCATCGTGTAGAGGTGCTCGATCCGCAAGCTCTCCTCTTTCGTCAAATCAACACAGCGAAAAGCGGGGCTTACACCATCACGAAGACCTACGTGACCGACACTCAGCGAAGTTCAGTTCTCGTTGATGTCAGCTTCCGCTGGAATGCGGCTAACCTGTTCGGAGGTGCTATCTATCTTTACTACGATCCATCTCTGAACAATAGTGGTATGCACGATTCAGCCTGGGCGGATGGAAATTGGCTGGTCTCAGCAGACGCCGATAAGGCTTCGGCTTTAACGTCGAGCAATGGCTTCGAGGAGGTGACGAATGGATACCTCGGCGTCAGCGACGGGCTGACGCAACTGGATCGCGACGGCCGTCTCACTCCTTTCGTCCGTGCTTCAGATGGCAACGTCGTACAAGTAGCGCGCCTTCCGTTAGCCCCGTTATTTCCGGCGCATCCTGTATCGCGATTCACACTCGTGCTTAGCTTTGGCAGTAATGCTCTGGAAGCGAAAAGTAGAGGGGAGGCGTCAGTCATAAAAGGTTTTGATGCTGCGCGCGCCGAGTACGAGCGGGGATGGCATGCTTATGCGAAAACGCTTCCGCGAGTTGGAACGAAGCATCAGTCTCAGTTCAATGTCGCGGCTATGGTATTAAAGGCACTCGAAGACAAAACCTATCGCGGCGCGATGATCGCCTCGCCATCAACGCCCTGGGGAGGCGGACCAAACGCTAATGAGCCGACGATCAGCGGCTATCATGGCGTCTGGTCGCGCGATCTTTATCAGGTAGCGACAGCATTTCTGGCCATGGGCGATCGCGCCAGCGCCCAGCGCGCGCTTGCTTACCTTTTCAACGTGCAACAAAAACCGGATGGCAGTTTTCCGCAAAATTCCTGGGTCGATGGCCGTCCGATTGGCGGCGGCCTGCAGCTGGACCAGGTGGCGTTGCCCCTCATACTCGCCTACCATTTGCAACACACTGACCGAACGACCTGGCTGAAACACATCAAGCCGGCCGCGGATTTCATTCTTCGCAAAGGGCCATCCACCGAGCAGGAGCGCTGGGAAGAAAAACCGGGCTACTCGCCCTCTACCATCGCTGCAGAAATTGCCGGCCTGGTTTGCGCGTCGCGAGTTGCTGTGATCAATAAGGACAGGGAAGCCGCCAAGGCTTATCTGAAGAAAGCGGATGAGTGGGCGGGCGATGTCGAACGTTGGACTGCCACTTCCAATGGCCCTCACGCCAAAGGAAAGCACTATCTCCGTATAACTAAAAACGATGATCCGAATGATGGAGCCAGGATCGAAATCAACAGTGGCGGCGGTGTTTACGATGAACGGGAGATCGTCGATGCAGGGTTTTTGGAGTTAGTCAGACTGGGAATTAGATCTGCCCGCGATCCCTTGATTGTCAGGTCGCTAGCCATTGTAGACAGGTTGATCAAGGTGGAGACTCCGGGTGGCCCCGCCTGGTATCGCTACAACCATGACGCTTATGGAGAAAGAACCGATGGTGGTAATTACGATGGCCGCACCGGCGTTGGGCGTCTCTGGACTCTGCTCACGGGTGAACGAGGCGAATACGATGTCGCGCGCGGAGACTTCGCGGCCGCCCGTAAGCAACTGGATGCGATGATGGCTTTTGCGAACGACGGACGGCTGATCCCGGAGCAGGTTTGGGATCGTAATGAGAGTCCGCGGCCCGAGTTGCGCTTTGGGGAAGGGACCGGCTCAGCTACCCCGCTGGCCTGGTCCATGGCGCAATTTATCCGCCTCGCTATCAACATCAAGCAAGGACACAATGTTGAGACTCCAACTTTGGCGTCGGCACGATACCTGAAAGGCATGGCAGGCAATTGACAGCTGGTTCAAAAAATAAATCAGACGCCGCCAAAGGCGGGCTTGTCTTCGCAGCAGACCTTGGAGGCACTCATCTTCGTGCGGCCACGGTGGACCGAAACGGGAAGATCTCCTTCCGCCAGATGCAGCCAACACCGCAGGCAGAGAAGCCAAACGAGATTGTGCACGCGCTGATCGATGCCGTTCATGAATGTGAGCGTAAGACTAAAGCGCAGGGCGGCACACTCTCCGCTATCTCGGTGGTTGTTCCCGGAACGGTTAATGTTGCAGAAGGCGTAGTAGTCAAGGCTCCGAACGTGCCTTGTCTTGACGGGTTTCGTCTCCGTGCCGCATTGGAGAGCGAACTCGAGTGGCCGGTGATTCTGGAGAATGACGCCAACGCTGCCGCGATTGGTGAGATGTGGCGCGGCGCCGGACAAGGATACCGTACCCTCATTTGCGCGACACTCGGTACGGGCGTGGGCGGTGGGATCATCCTCGATGGAAAACTCTGGCGCGGCGCGGATGGCTCAGCGGCGGAGATCGGCCACATCGGCGTTGATCCGTTTGACGGTGTTGCCTGCATGTGCGGCAGTCGCGGATGTCTGGAAGTCTATGCATCAGCGACGGCCATTGTGCGGATGACGCGCGAAGCCAGCCCACGCTATCCGAATTCCATTCTGCATAACACCGAAGATTTAACCTCGGAAAAGATCTATCAGGCCGGCCGGAAAGGCGACGAACTTGCGATTGAAGTTTTCCGGCGCATGGGAGTCTATCTGGGCATTGGGCTTGCCACGCTGATCAACGTGCTGAATCCGGAGATCGTCGTAGTTGGTGGCGGCTTGTCCAATGGTTGGAAACTTTTTGAGAAACACCTGCACCAGCAGGTTATTGAGCGGGCGTTTCCCATTCCGGCGGGACGCGTCAAGATCTTACGAGCTCAATGTGGCGACGACGCTGGTTTACTTGGCGCCGCGCGGCTGGCTTTTACGAGCGAATAGAGAATCCAGGTAGGAAGTCTTTAAGCTGGGGAAGGTGGGCTTGCCCGTGGATGTCCGCCAATGAAAAACTAACATGAAAAAATATGTTGCAATCTTTTTTTGCGTTCTGGGTCTTGTTACTGTCGGTAGGGCGCAGGACATCACGAAACTGGAAAAGATCGGTCCGGTTGTTAGTTTCACAAAGTCCGAGAAGGCCGTCATTTTCAACTGTGCGGACAAGTCCCAGGTCCAGCTGACACTTCTCGCTCCCGACCTTGTGCGCATACGGGCGTCCTTCGCCAATCCAATTCCCGCGAGGGACCATTCGTGGGCGATAGCCAAGACTGACTGGACCACGCCGCGTTGGAGTTTGTCTGAAACGCCTGGTGTCGTTCTTATAACAACTGACGAGATCGAAGTTGTCGTTCATCGTTCTCCGTTGCTCATCGAACTTCGCGACGCGAAAACCCATTCCGTTATCAACGCCGACGAACAACCGATGGCTTACGATGCAAAGGGCCTGCTGAAGGAAATGACGTTTGATCCCCAGGCGGGAACTTTTATTGCGGCAGCGAAGAAGGTTGGTTTCGATGAACACTTC
Source organism: Pyrinomonadaceae bacterium (assembly GCA_036507195.1). Classification (GTDB taxonomy): domain Bacteria; phylum Acidobacteriota; class Blastocatellia; order Pyrinomonadales; family Pyrinomonadaceae; genus PSRF01. Next base: position 19,448 of record DASXQM010000201.1, read on the forward strand.
TACGGCCTGGGAGAAAAGGCAGCCCGGCTCGATAAGCGTCGCAATTCGTTTGTTAACTGGAATTCCGATACGCCCGGATATACTGAAGGCAAAGATCCCATCTATCAGACCGTGCCGTTCTATACGGGCCTGCAAAACGGCAGCGCCTACGGCATCTTTTTCGACAATAGCTATCGCAGCTATTTTGATTTTGCTAAGTCGTCGCAGCAGCGCGTTTGGTTTGGCGCCGAAGGCGGTGAGCTGAACTATTACTTCTTCTACGGACCTTCGCTAAAGAAGATTCTTAATCGCTACGCGGACCTCACCGGTCACATGCCGCTGCCGCCCGCGTGGGCCCTGGGCAATCAACAGAGTCGCTGGAGCTATTACCCTGACACGATGGTGGAGGAAGTTGTAAGTGAGTATCGCAAACGAGATCTCCCGCTTGATGTGATCCATCTTGATATTGATTACATGCAGAACTATCGCGTCTTTACCTGGGACCGGGACCGTTTTCAGAATCCCAAAGGGCTGAGCGAGAAACTCGGGAAGCAGGGGGTCAAGCTCATTACCATTGTGGACCCAGGGGTTAAGCATCAGCCGGTGCCAAAAAGTGCGGCTCAGATTACCTCAATCACACCTGAGCTCGAGTCACAGCAGCAGCGCTACTACGTCTTCGATGCGGGCCTGGAAAAGAACTATTTTCAGCGGCGTCAGAATGGCGACTTGTTTATTCCCAAAGTCTGGCCCGGCGAAAGTGCCTTTGTTGATTTCACCCTTCCGGCTGCTCGCGAGTGGTGGGGCGGTTTGCATCGTGCCTATACCGACAATGGCGTGGCGGGAATCTGGAACGACATGAACGAGCCGTCTGACTTCGTCGATCAGACTGGCAAGAATCAGATCGATGTTGTCAGTTACGACGAAGGTGAGAAGTCAACCCATGCTAAGAACCGGAACGTGTTTGCGCTTTTGATGGCCCGCGCCACCTACGAGGGACTCGAGCGCCTGCGACCTAATCAGCGGCCGTATGTAATCACGCGCGCCGCCTACGCAGGAATCCAAAGATATTCGACCATGTGGACCGGCGATACCAACAGCACCTGGGAAGCGCTGGCAATGAATATTCCGATGTTCACGACGCTGGGCTTATCAGGCGAGCCCTTCGTTGGCAGCGATGTTGGCGGATTCATGGGTCGTGGCAACGGTGAGTTGCTGGTGCGCGCTTATCAAGTGAGTTTCCTGGCGCCATTTTGCCGGAATCACAAAGTAATTGATGGCTATGATCAGGAGCCCTGGCGCTTCGGTAAATATTACGAAGACATTATTCGGAAGTATCTGAAGTTGCGCTACCAGTTACTGCCTTTTCTCTACACTACTCTGGAAGAGGCGCATCGAACCGGAGTGCCGCTGTTTCGCCCGCTCGTCCTCAATTACCAGGACGATCCGAATACTTACAATCTCGACGATGAGTTCATGATCGGAAACGATCTACTTGTGGCTCCGGTCCTCAAACCCGATCTCACCCGTCGTATGGTCTATCTGCCCAAAGGTATGTGGTATGACTACTGGACAAATAAAAAGTACGAAGGTGGAACTATGATCGCCGTCGATGCGCCGCTGGAAACTGTGCCGCTGTTCGTGCGCGCCGGAGCCATTATCCCGACGGGCCCGGAGCTGAAGTACGTGGGCGAGAAGCCTGCCGACCCGATCACTTTCAACCTTTATCCTGATGATAAGGGTTCTGCTTCAGTAACGTTGTATGAAGACGATGGCATTAGCCCCGCATACAAGCAGGATGACTTTCGCCGCACGACTGTAAATGTAAGGCGCGTTGGTGTCGGTTATGTTGTGACTACCAGCCCGCCGCTGGGGCGATATCAACCGCCCACTCGCAGGCTGACTTTCGTCGTCAAGTCACCTGGTGGTGTTCCGAGGGTTGCCACAATTGCCGACAGCGGAAACGCACAGACAATTAAGATCAACTAGTCAGGCGCAGGCAGGAACTGATCCGATTCCCGGCTCGCGGCTTTCTGCAGCTCCCGGGCAACTCGCAGAAACGCTCGCGCCGCGTGCGACAGAGTTGCGCTCTTTCGATAAACCAGATACAGGCGTCGCTCCAATTTCATTTCGCGCACGGTAAGAGCTGCGACCTGCCCACGAGCAATTTCCGCCTGGGCCGTTAATCTTGGAATCAACGC